>NZ_WWIC01000227.1:0-21675 GCF_009872555.1 Streptomyces sp. SID5643 | reverse complement strand
AGGCGCTGCGCTCCTCACGCGCGCTGCTCTCGGGCGTCGGCGCGGTCTCGGCCGGGGTGCTGGCGACGGTGCTCATCATCAGCGCGTCGTCCCACGACGGCGGGGAGGCCGACCCGACCGGGTCCAACAGCGCCGCCGGCGGCAAGGGCCCCACGTCGGTGACGCCGCCCGGCACCGCCGGGCTTCCCTCGGCAGCGGGTGTGACACGGCTGCGCAACGCCGGCGCCGACCTGTGCCTCGACATCCGTGACCTGCCGAAGGAGGGCTCGGGCGCGAAGCTGGCGCAGTGCTCGACGGTGTGGACCCAGCAGTGGACGTACGAGAAGGACGGGCTGCTGCGCAGCGTCGCCGACCCCGGGCTGTGTCTGGACTCCCACAAGGACGCCGGTGTCGTCGTCCTCGGCACCTGCGCCGCCGAGGATGCCGAGCGGGGCGGCGACGTGCGTTACGACCTCACCGTGCAGGGGGAGTTGCTGCCCCGCTGGGACGAGCGGCTGGCCCTCGCCCCGGCGGGCGACGACCCGGACGCCGACATCGTCGTCAAGGTGCGCGACCGCTCCTCCGACGCGCAGCGCTGGCGGCCGGAGCCCTTGCCGACGACGGAGGGCTCCTTGTCGATCGAGGAGCAGGACGACCCCGCGGCCCGCCAGGTGACGCTCACCGACGGCCGGACCGCCTGACGGCGGCCCCGGGACGAGCGGGGCCGCGCCGCGGACGCGCGGCGCGGCCCACCCCTCGTCACACAGGATCCTCGACGAGGTCGGCCGGGCCGACCGTGCTCGGCGTCGCGTGCCCCGACAAGGCAAGCGTGAGATCGAGTTCGGCCAGCAGACAGCGGATGACGTGCTCGACGCCCGACTGGCCGTCGAGACCGAGGCCATAGACGTACGGGCGGCCCACGAGGACCGCGCGGGCGCCGAGGGCGAGGGCCTTGGCGATGTCGTCACCGGTGCGGACGCCGCTGTCGAACAGGACGGTGAGCCGGTCGCCCACCGCCTGGGCGACGCGGGGCAGCGCGTCGGCCGCCGCGACGGACCCGGCCACCTGACGGCCGCCGTGGTTGGAGACGACCACGCCGTCCATGCCGGCGTCGGCGGCCAGCCGCGCGTCGTCCGGGTGCAGAACACCTTTGAGGACGATCGGGCCGTCCCAGTTCTCCCGCAGGAACGCGAGGTCGGGCCAGCTCTTGGCCGGGTCGGAGAACATCCCGACGAAGTGCATCACGGCAGCGTTCGGATCCTCGTGCACCGGCTTGGCCAGACCCGCCTGGAACGCCGGGTCCGAGAAGTAGTTGGCCGTCCCGACCCCGTGCAGGAACGGCAGGTACGCCTGGTCGAGATCGCGGGGCCGCCACGACAGCAGCGGCGTGTCCAGGGTGACGACCAGGACGGTGAACCCGGCCGCCTTGGCCCGGTTCAGGAAGCTGCGGGCCACCTCCGGGTCCTTCGGCCAGTACAGCTGGAACCAGCGCTCGGCATCCCCCATGGCCTCGGCGACCTGCTCCATGGGCGTGCTGGACGCCGACGACAGGACGTAGGGCACGCCCTGCGCTGCGGCGGCCCGGGCTGCGGCGGGCTCGGCGTCCGGGTGCATGATCGACAGCACACCGACCGGCGCCAGCGCGAGGGGGGCGGGCAGGGCGCGGCCCAGCACCTCGACCGACAGGTCCCGCTCGTGGACGTCCCGCAGCATGCGCGGCACGAGCCGGCGGCGCTCCAGGGCCGCCCGGTTGGCGCGGGCCGTACTGCCGTTGCCTGCGCTGCCGGCCACATACCCGACCGGGCCGGGCCCGAGCCGCTGCTCGGTGAGCTCCTCCAGCCGGGTCAGATCGGTCGGCAGGCGCGGTACGGCGCCCGACATGCCGTTCAGATAGATCTCGTACTGGAAGTCCGCCCAGTGCTTGCCCACCGTACGCCCGCCTCTCGCCGTCTCCTCGTCGAGACTGTGCCGTGCCGGCGACGATACCGAGCGGTATGCGCTGCGGGGGACCGGGGGCGGACGGGGTCCGGCGAAGGGTCACTCCTCGTCCGTGCGCGGCTCGGTGTCCGGGCCCTGGGACCTGACGCGTTGCACGTGTTCCAGGGAGTCGCGCAACTCCGTGAGCCAGTCGTCCGTATGACGCTGGACCAGGCGCACGCACCAGGCCAGCGCGTCGCTGCGGCTGCGGGCCACGCCGCCGGCGATCAGGGTGTCGAGGACCTGGCGCTCCGGCTGGCGCAGCCGCGTCATGACCGGCGCGGCCACGTGCGTGAAGAGCGTACGCCGCCCGTCGCACTCCACGCCCCAGGAGACCTTCCGGCGGAACCGGTGCTCGGCTTCACGTGCCACGGCCATCCGGTCCTCGCGGGTGCGCTCCCGGAACTCCTGCGCCCGGCTCTCCAGGGCCGCCTCCCGTTCGGCGGCCGGGGCGTCCTCGGCCAGCCGGGGTGCGGGGATGCGGCCGATCACGGTGATCTCCTCGCGGTCGACCGTGATCTCGGTCAGTTCCTCGAAGAGCTCGTCGGGCAGCCGGCCTGCGAACCAGCCGCGAAGCTTCTCTGTCTGCTCGGTCGTAATCATGTAATGACGATTACTCGACTGCTCCATGAACACAAGGGGTTACGAAGCGGTCGGCCCAGAGCGGAATCGGAATGTTTCAGGCCTATTAACGAACGCGCGGAAATCGGCCATCTGGCCGCTTCGTGACCCCCGGAACCGCGCAGTTACGGGCTTCACCCGCGCCGATTCCGTAACTTCACGCCACTGATTCAACACGAAAGGTTACTGAAACCCGTGGGGTCGATGTGTGTTTCCGCTGTGGACTCGGCAGACTCGCGCTCGCCGCTCCGGGCACCGACCGAGCACGGGACGGCACACCCTGTAATCGATGCGGAAGGATGCACACAATGCGGACCACCGCGCGCTGGGCCATGACCCTCGGACTGACGGCCACCGCCGTCTGCGGACCCCTCTCCGGGGCCGCTCTCGCCGATCCGGGTCAGGCCCCCACCGCGCTCTACGCCCCCTCGGCCCTCGTCCTCACGGTGGGCCACGGCGAGAGCGCGATCGCAGCGACTCCGGAACGCGCGGTCACCCTGACCTGTGCCCCGACGCCCGCCGGAACGCACCCTGCGGCCGGACCGGCCTGCGCGGAACTGCGCGGCGTCGGCGGCGACTTCGACGCCCTGACCGCCAGGGACGGCGTGATGTGCACCAAGCAGTACGACCCGGTGGTCGTCACCGTCGACGGCGTGTGGCAGGGCAAGCGCGTCTCCTACGAGCGCACCTTCTCCAACGACTGCATGAAGAACGCCTATGGAACGGGCGTCTTCTCGTTCTGAGCGGGCTGAGCCCACAGACCGGGATCGCGCTGGATCCGTGAAGCACAGCGGGCCGTGGCTGGGGAGCCGGGCCGTTGTCACGGAAAGCCGCGATCTCGCGCAAGGGGGCCGGCGGGCGGAGTGGGGCCGCCCGCCGGCCCCTGGGCTTTTCACGCCCGGGGCGTCACGCCCGGTCGCGGTGGCTCGTGTCGCACCACGGGTAGCGGCGGCTGCGGCGGCAGGTGCACAGGGCCACGCGGAAGCGGTCGGAGGTGACGACGGAGCCGTCCTCCAGCTCCACCTCCACCGGCCCCTCCATGAGCAGCGGGCCCTTGCGCTGGACGGCGACGCGGCGAGGTGCGGCGGACCGGTCAGACGGGGAGTTCGGCACGGACGACCACCAGCTCTTCCTTGTCATCGGCGGCGGACAGCAGCCCCCGCTCCCGCAGCCAGCGTTCCCGGCCGCGCAGCACCGGCCCGAGCGCGATCCTGCGCCGACGGGTCACGGCGGCCTTCAGGCCGGCCGCGCGCAACTGCTGGACGGTCAGGTCCGGCCCGCTGAGCGCCGACTGCACGAGCAGCAGCACCCCACCCGGCCGCAGCAGGCCGGGCGCCTGCCGGCAGATCCGGTCGACGACCAGCCGTCCGTCGCCGCCCGCGTCCCAGGCCCGGGCAGCGCCCCGCGGCGGCCTGCGATGACCGTCCGGCGCCGGTACGTACGGCGGGTTGGCCAGGATCAGGTCGAACGTCTCGTCGCGCACGGGCTCGAACAGATTCCCGTGCAGGATGCGGACCGGGAGCCCCGCCACACGGGCGTTCAGCCGCGCTGCCCACACGGCGCTCCAGGACAGGTCCACGGCGGTCACACGGCTGCCCCGGCGCGCGGCCTCCAGGGCCAGGGCGCCGCTGCCGGTGCCCACGTCGAGGACTTCCGCACCCGGAGGCAGCGGCTCGTCGGACAGGACACCGGCCAGCAGCTCGGTGTCCTCCTGCGGGGCGTACACGCCCGGGGGTACCAGTGCAATCACGGACACCGGGTACCCCGGGCATCAGGAGGTATGAGCTGCTTCCCGGGCAAGTGGTGCACACAGTGACGAACGGGATGCCCGCCAGTCGGCGAGCAGCCGGGTGCCGAAGCGTTCCTCGACGAATTCGGTGGCGTCGACACCGAAGGCGACGTCCGGGGCGAGATGCGGCTCGTGCTCCAGCAGTCCGCCGATGACGTCGTGGCGCACCACCTGCTCGTGGACCGCGTCGGCCTCGACGTGCTCGTCGTAGAAGTGCTCGGCCGCGGGTCCGGCGCCGGTGCGGCGCATCGCCTCGGCCAGCCGCCGCGAACCCGGTGACGAGGTGATCTCGACCGTCGCGAAGTGGCCGACCAGGGCGCCTCTGAGCGCCCGGTGCAGCCCGAAGAGGGACATCATGTTCACGGTGACCAGGGCCTCGGCGGACGCCGCGTCGAGATAGCGGCCGTACGTGGTGTCCAGGCCCAGGTCCGTCATCAGATCGGCGAACAGTGAGGCGTGCACGCGGTCGGCGCGGCCCCCGCCCCACTCGTCGAACTCGACCGCCGCCATCGCCGCCTTCGCCCGGCCCCACAGCCGCGGCAGCACCCAGGCGTGCGGGTCCGCCTCCTTGAGGTGGTACAGGGAGCGCTGGGCCGCGTACTCGCGCACCTGCCACAGCTCGCCCTCGTCCCGCAGGAAGTGGGTGACGCCGGTGCCCTCCACGGGCTCGACCAGCAGGCCGGCCAGTGCCTCGTCCACGCTGTCGTGGACGTGCGCGTCGGTGCGCAGCGCGGACAGGAAGCGCTGCTCCATGGCGCCGCGGACGCGCAGCAGGCCGGGGTCCCACTCGCGCTCCGGCGGGACGCCCGCGAAGCCGCGGTAGTGCAGCTCGTAGCACAGGTACAGGGCGAGCTGGAGGTCGTCGCCGTACACCTCGGCGCGGGCGACGTCCTCCAGCCGGGGCAGCCGGCCCGCACCGCGCAGGTGGGCGTCGACGCCCCTGCTCAACGGGCCGCGCGGGGTGGGCAGTGATGGTCCTTCGTGCTCCATGAGCGCCGGGTACCCGCCGGACGACCGGGGTCACCCGCCGCGTGGCTCCCGCCCAGAGGGGTACTCCGGCGGGGCATGAGAGCACTCGTGGTGAACTGCACCCTCAAGAAGTCGCCCGAGACCTCGAACACCGAGGCGCCGGCGCACGTCGTCGTGGAGCAGCTGCGGAAGGAGGGCGTACAGGTCGACGTCGTACGGGCCGTCGATCTGGACATCGCCCCGGGAGTGACCAGCGAGCCGGTGTACGACGGTGACGCGTGGCCGGGTGTGCACGAACGGCTGCTGGAGTCGGAGATCCTGGTCATCGCCTCACCGACCTGGCTGGGCGGGCCGTCCTCGGTGGCCCGGCGGGTGCTGGAGCGGATGGACGCGATGATGTCCGAGACGGACGACGAGGGGCGGCCCGTGGCCTACAACCGGGTGGCCGGTGTGGTGGTCACCGGCAACGAGGACGGAGCGCATCACGTGATCAACGAGATCACGGGCGGCCTCGAGGACATCGGCTGCACGATCCCCGGCCAGGCCTGGACGTACTGGAACCGGGGCCCGGGCCCCGGGCCGAGCTTCCTCGACGCCGAGCGGGGCCACGCGTGGTCGCGGTCGACCGGACGGGCCATGGCGGCGAACCTGCTCGGCGTGGCCCGGGCCCTGGCGGCGCGGCCGCTCGGGCCGCCGCCCCAGGAGCCCGGGCCCGTCCGGCTCCCGTCAGTCCCCTTCGGACTCCGCCTGGGCACGGGGGTTGGGGGTGATGGCCTCTCCCGCCTCACCCCGGTGGCGGCGCTGCTCGTCCGAGTCCCGGGTGCGGTTCCCGGCGTCCTCGACCTCCCGCAGCACCTCCTCCAGAGCCGTCTCGGGCGGCTTGCCCTGCTGGTCCTGGTCCCGGTCGTGGTTCTTGCGCTGTGACACGGGTGTCTCCTTCCTGTTCGGTACGTCGTTCGGTATGTCACCCCCCGGCCGGGGCGGTTCAGCGGGAGGCCGCGGCGATGCGCAGCGGCACCGGGTCGGGAGGGGCGGCCTCCGCACTGCGTCGGGCGACCTCCGCCCACCAGGAGGGGCCGTCCTCGATGTGGCGCAGCAGCACTCCCTCGCGGATCGCCCATGGACAGACCGTGACGGCCTTGATGCCGGTCAGCTTCAGCGCGGTGTGGCCGACCACGGCTCCCGCCAGGCTCTGCGCGGCGCGCGGCGCCGAGATGCCGGGCAGGTGCGCGCGTTCGGCGGCGGGCAGGGCGGCCAGCCGGGTGATCGCCGCCCGCAGTTCGGAGCGGTGCATTTGCCGGTCGACGAACGGGCCGTGGCGTCCGGGCGCCGCGCCGCACAGCCGCCCCAGCTGCTGGAAGGTACGGGAGGTGGCGACCGCGGTGCGCGGGCCCTCCCAGCGGATCCGCGCCGCGACGTCCCGCAGTTGGTGGCGGACCTTGCGGCGCAGCGCCCGTACCCGCTCGGGCGACGGCGGATCCTCGTCCTCGAAGAACTCGTGCGTCAGCCGCCGTGCCCCCAGCGGCAGAGACGCCACGAAGTCCGGCAACCGGCCGCGTCCGAAGGCGACTTCGAAGGTGCCGCCGCCGATGTCGAGCAGGGCGAGCGGCCCCGACCGCCAGCCCATCCAGCGCCGGGCCCCGAGGAACGTCAGTTCGGCCTCGACCTCGCCCGGCAGGGTGCACAGGTCGACGCCCGTACGGGCGCGGACAGTGCGCAGCACCTCGTGCCGGTTCGGCGCGTTGCGCACCACGGCGGTCGCGAAGGCCAGCGGGCCCGCCGCACCCCACCGGGTGGCGGTCCTGCTCGCCTCGGCCACCGCGTCGACGAGCTGGTCCACCGCTCGCTCCGGGACGGGTCCCCCCGGTGTGACCTGTTCGGACAGCCTGAGTCGCCACTTGGCGGTGTGCACCGGCAGGGGCACCCCGTCCGCCGCGTCCGCGACCACCAGTCTGACCGTGTTCGATCCCACGTCCACCACGCTGATTCGCATGGGCGGTGGGTACCCGTTTACGGCCCGGGTCAACAGACCGCACGGCGGGGACCGGCGAGGACGCGCCACCGGGTGGGAGTACTGCGGCGCAGCGCAGCGGGACGATGCGCCACGTCACGCCATCTGGCGCCGCACCAGCTCGTGCAGCCGTCCCTGGGTGTCGGCGAGCAGCTGGGCGGGCGGGCCCTGCTGGATGACCTTGCCGTCCTCCATGACCACGACCCGGTCGGCGTCCATCACGGTCGACAGCCGGTGCGCGATGACGACCCGGGTGGCGTTGAGGGCCTTGGTGCTCTCGATGACGGTGCGCTGCGTCTCGTTGTCGAGCGCGCTGGTCGCCTCGTCGAAGAAGAGGATGCGCGGCCGCCGGATCAGTGCCTGGGCGATCATCAGCCGCTGGCGCTGGCCGCCGGAGACGGCTCCGCTGCCCGCGACGATGGTGTGCAGTCCCATCGGCATCCGCTTGATGTCCTCCGCGAGACCGGCCATCTCGGCGGCGGCCATCGCCTCCTCCGGCGTGTACGGCTCGGTGCCGCAGATGACGTCCAGGATCGAGCCCGTGAACGGCTGCGCGTGCTGGAGCACCACACCGCACTGACGGCGCACCGCCGACTGGTCGAGGGCCGCGAGGTCCTGACCGTCGTAGAGCACGCTTCCCGACACCGGCCGGTCGAAGCCGATCAGCAGCCGCAGCAGCGTCGACTTGCCGCAGCCGCTCGGGCCGACGACCGCCACGAACTCGCCCGGCCGCACCTCGAACGACACGTCGTCCAGGACCAGCGGGCCGTCGTCCGCGTAGCGGAAGGACACCCGTCGGGCCTCGATCGCCCCGGTCAGCGGACCCGGCCGGGTACTCGCCGTCCGCACCTCCGGCGTCGCGTCCAGCACCGGCTTGATCTCCTCGAACAGCGGCAGCACGGCCACCGCCGAGACGAACGCGCCCGTCAGCTGGGTGACGGAGGTCAGCACCATCGTCACCGAGGTGTTGAAGGTGAGGAACGCCGCCGCCGACATCGAACCCCGGGCCGGACCGGCCAGCAGCATGAACATCAGCAGGGTGCACAGCGGCAGGTACACCGCACCCAGCACCGTCGTGAGGTTCTTGATGCGGCCGACCTTCTGCTGGAGCTCCCGGCTGCGCGCGAACTCCGACGCCCAAGCGGCGTACGCGTAGTTCTCGGCGGCTGCCACCCGCAGCTTGGGCAGCCCCCGCAGCGTCTGGAACGCCTGGTTGTTCAGCTTGTTGGAGAGCACCACGAGACGCCGCTGCCAGCGCACCTGCCACAGCCCGAGCGCCAGGAACACCGCCGCGATGACGACGAGCATCCCGATCGCGGCCATCGCCATCGGCACGCTGTACCAGAGCAGCAGCCCCAGGTTCATCGCCCCGACCGTCACCGACTGGGCGACCGTCGGCCCGACCCCCGCCAGCAGCCGGCGGATCGAGCTGATGCCCATGGCCGCACTGGCCAGTTCGCCCGTGGAGCGCTCGGTGAAGAACCTCGTCGGCAGTCTCAGCAGCCGGTCCCACACCGCCGGCTGGAGCGTGGCCTCGATCCGGCCCTCGATCCGCAGGATGGTGAGGTTCTGCAACAGCATGAAAGCCGCCGCCACCACACTGCTCAGCATCACCGCGAGGCACACCTGCACGATCAGGTCCGTCTGTGCCTTCGGCACGAACTCGCCCAGCACCTTGCCGGTCGCGATGGGCACCAGCGCGCCGATCGCCACCGTGACCAGACCACTGAGCAGCAGCCCCGTCAGATCGCCGCGCATGCCCTGCAAGCAGAACCGCAGCAGCCGCAGCGGACTGAGACCCCGCTCCGGCAGCGGACGGTAGAACATCACCGCGCGCGGCTCGAACTCGTCGGCGTTGGCTTTCTCGATCGGCGTCTCACGCCCGGTCGACGGATGCACCGCGACATAGCCGCCACGCCGCCACAGCAGCGCGACCGGCGCGCCCGACAGGGCCCGTTGACCGACCAGCGGCCCCACGTTGTCCCGCCACCAGCGGCCGTCGAGCCGTACGGCCCGGGTCCGCACGCGGGAAGCCAGGGCGACCTGTTCCACCGGGTCGAGGCGGTCGCCGCCGGTGCCCTTCTGGGCCGGCTCGGTGATCCGGATCCCGGCCGCCTGCCCGACCAGCTTGCAGGCCGCGTACGTGGCGTCGGCGTCGGCCGAGGTGGTCCGCTTGCCCGACCGCTTGCCGATGGAGGCGAGCAGCGTCCGGTCGGCCTGGGCGCGCACCGCCTCACCGGCCTTGATGCCCTCGGCCGTGCGCGTCTCGTGGGTGCGCTCCAGCTGCTCGATCCAGCGGTCCAGCGTGGTCAGCAGCCGGTACTGCTGGTCGACCATCGACTGCCACAGGGCGGGGTCCATCAGCAGGTCGGCCGCGGCTTCCGCGCCGTACAGCGAGCCGTACTGCACGCTGCCCGGCGGCACCTGCATCCAGAACACGTCGTCGTCGGTGGGGACCGCGGCCCGCTCGGTGGCCATCGGCGCCTGGAAGAGGATCGACAGGCTGCGGCCGACCCCGAGGGCGAGCGCGTACTCCAGCGGACTCGTCGTCGGCGGCACGTACTGCGGGTTGCCGTAGTCGTCGTAGGACCAGGTCGCCGTGTTCGCGGGCTGGTACAGCTCGCGCAGGCCGATGCGGTGCACCACGCAGTCCCGCAGCGGCCGGGCCACCAGGGTGTGCTGCGGTCCCGGCACCGGGCCGAGCACCAGCGAACCCGCCTCCAGCCGGCCCAAGTGGTGCCAGTGGCCCTGCTGTCCGGCATCGACGGCGAACAGGTCGACGGCGCCGGACGCGACCAGCCACAGGACTTGCGGTCCTTCGAGGTCGAGCCGGCTGAACCCGGCGCAGTCGATGCGTGAGCCCATCTGCCCGAAGGCACCCAGCACGAGGTCGCCGTCGTGCCCTTCGTGGACGGCCGTCATCTCACCGCTCCCTGACCAGTGCCGCGTACGCGCCGCCGCGCGCCACCAGGTCCTCGTGCCGTCCCCGCTCCACGACCGTGCCGTGCTGGAGGACGACGATCTCGTCGCTGTCGCGCACCGTGCTCAGCCGGTGTGCGATCACCACGCAGGCGCAGCCGCGCCGGCGCAGGTTGTCCATCACGACCTGCTCGGTCTCCGCGTCCAGCGCGCTCGTCACCTCGTCGAGCACCAGGATGCTCGGGCGGCGCACCAGGGCCCGCGCGATCTCCAGGCGCTGGCGCTGCCCGCCGGAGAAGTTGCGGCCGTCCTGTTCGACCCTGCTGTGGATCCCGCCGGGCCGGCGGGTGATCACGTCGTACAGGGCGGCGTCGCGCAGCGCGTCCTCCACCGCGTCGTCCGGGATGGACGGGTCCCACAGCGCCACGTTGTCGCGGACCGTGCCCTCGAAGAGGAACACGTCCTGGTCGACGAAGGAGACCGAGGCGGCCAGCGCCCCGCGCGGGATGTCCTCGATGCGCTGCCCGTCGATGCGGATCACGCCCTCCCAGGGCGCGTACAGCCCGGAGATCATCCGGGACACCGTGGACTTGCCGCTGCCCGAACCGCCGACCAGCGCCACCTGCTGCCCGGGGCCGACCGTCAGGTCGAAGCCGGTGAGCAGCGGTTTGTCGAGCGGGCTGTAACCGAACGTGATGTTCTCCAGTTCGACGTGGCCCTGGAGGCGACGCGTGGACTCGCTCCCGCCGGGCCGGCCGTAGAGCGGGTCGGCCTTGAAGTTCTCCACGTCCTTCAGCCGGGCCACGTCGGCCGCGAAGTCCTGGATGCGGCCCGCGACGCCGTTCAGCCGCGTCAGCGGGGCCGTGAACCGGGCGACCAGGGCCTGGAAGGCGACCAGCAGACCGACCGAGATGTGCCCCTCGACCGCCCGCATGCCGCCGATCCAGAGGATCAGCGCGCTGTTGACGGTGGCCAGGGTCGGCGCGACCACGCCCAGCCAGGCGCTCGGCACGCCCAGGCGCTGCTGCTCCTCCAGGGTGGTGGCGTGCTGCCCGGCCCACTTGCGGAAGTAGCCGTCCTCACCGCCGGTCGCCTTCATCGTCTCGATCAGCTGGAGGCCCGTGTAGGCGGTGTTGGTCAGCCGGGCCGTGTCCGCGCGCAGCTTCGCCGTGCGCGTCGCCCGCAGCCGGATCACCACCCGCATGGCGACGATGTTCAGCAGGGCCACGCCGATGCCCACGAACGTGAGCTGCGGGTCGTAGGTGTACAGCAGCACCGCGTACAGGACGACCACGACCGCGTCCACACCCGCCGCCGCGAGGTCCCGGGACAGGGTCTCGGACACCGCGTCGTTGGACTGGAGGCGCTGCACCAGGTCGGCCGGGCTGCGCTGGGAGAAGAACGTCACCGGCAGCCGCAGCAGATGCCGCAGGAAGCGGGCGCTGGAGAGGGTGGAGGAGATGATGCGGCCACGCAGCAGGTTGGCCTGCTGGAGCCAGGTCAGTACCACCGTGAGCAGCACGCACGCCGCCATCGACGGGAACAGCACGTCGAGCAGCGAGGTCTGGTTGCCGATCAGGAACTCGTCGATGTAGGTGCGGCTCAGCGCGGGCACCGCCGCACCGACCACCACGAGCAGCAGACTCGCCAGCACCGCAGCGGGCATCGTGCCCGCCGTGCCGCGCAGCCGGGCCGGCATCGCGCCCAGGACACCGGGCTTGCGGCCGCCCCGGGCGAAGTCCTCACCGGGCTCCATCACCAGCACGACCCCGGTGAAGCTGCCGTCGAAGTCCTCCATGGGGATGAACCGGCGGCCCTTGCCCGGGTCGTTGATGTAGACGCCCCGGCGGCCGAAGCGCCGGCCCATGCCGTCGTAGACGACGTAGTGGTTGAACTCCCAGAACAGGATGGCCGGCGACGTCACCTCGGCGAGGGCGGCCAGGTCCATCTGCATGCCCTTGGCCGTCAGGCCGTAGGAGCGGGCCGCCTTCAGCAGGTTGCTCGCGCGTGAGCCGTCCCGGGAGACACCGCAGGCGATGCGCAGCTCCTCCAGCGGGACGTGCTTGCCGTAGTGGCCGAGCACCATCGCCAGCGAGGCGGCGCCGCACTCGACGGCCTCCATCTGGAGCACGGTGGGCGTGCGGACGGTCTTCGCCCGGGCCTTGGGCACCTTGCGCTTGGGCGGGGCGGCGCGGCGCCTGCTCCGGGGCTCCTGTGCGGTCGCGCTCATGGCAGCAGCCAGTCGACGGGACGCTGGTCGGACAGCCGGATCGAGGCGGAGGCCAGTGTCATGGAGGCCAGCTTGTACGGGGGCCCGTCCGCGGAGGACCACCTGTAGCCGCTCTTCGTGGCGGAGGACCTGTCCAGCCGGACCGTCACGGCCACCGGTCTGCCCTTCCTGGTGAACTGCTCGCCCAGCTGGCTGTCCCCGAGGAACGCGGCGATCTGCTGTGGGGACTGCGCCGAGCGGTTCACCGACTTCACATGGCCGCGCAGCACGCCGTACTCCTGGGTCGGCACCGACTGCACGGTCAGGTCCACGGCCGCGTCGTCGGGGATCGAGGCGGCGTTCTCGGCGGGGACGTACACGGTCGCGTAGAGCGGGTCCTTGGTGCGGGCGACCTTCTCGACGGCGGCGACGTTCGCGCCGGTCCGGATGATCTGCCCGACGGTCGCGGCGAGCGCGGAGACACGGCCCGCGTCGAGCGTACGGACGACCGCTTCTCCGTTGCCCGTACGGACCTTGAGCACGGGGGAGTCCGCGGGCAGCTGCTCGCCCTGCTCGGCGAGCACCGCGGTGACCTGGCCCGCGACGGGGCTCTGCAGGACGTAACTGCCCTGCCCGTGCGTGATGATGGCGGGCGCGCCGACGGTCGAGGTCACCGAGCCGGTCACCGCCCACACCGAGGCGGCGGCCATCGCGACCACCGTCACCGAGAGCACGAGCCAGCCCTGCGGACGGGCGAAGCGCACCGGCAGGTCGAGTTCCTCCGGTGACTGGAGCTTGGCGAGGGCCTGTTGGCGGAACTGCAAGGAACTTCCCTCACCCGTAGGAGAGATACGGACGGTCCCGGCAGGGACGCGTACGGAACCCGAAGAACCCGGAACCGCCGGCTGCGGTTCCGGGAATCAACGGCACAAGGGCTCGATCAGAGGCCGGAGACCAGGCCGGTGACCGGGGCCGTGTTGAGGCCGGTGACGCCCTCGACGGTGCCGACGGCGGTGTCGACCAGGCCGGAGACCGGGGCAATGCCGTCGACGGTGTCGGTGACGGTGTTCACGGCGTTCACGGACAGGCCGCCGGAGATGGCGTCGAGCTGGGCGTCAGCGATCTCGACGGTCTCGACCTGGGGGGTGGAGTTCATGATGGAACTTCCCTTCATATGGATATCTCACAAGGGGGGAGCGGCCCCCTCTGGGGGACAGATGACGGCCGCGACCGCGAGCACCGGGCATCCGTTTCCGAGTGCCCTGAGCGGCCCCCGCGGTGCGATGGATCAAAGCACGCCGCTGCTCCGCGCTTCCAATCAACCAGCCTCCTCACCAGGCAACTTGCGCCCCAGCGGCACCGATCCGTGCAGGTTCGTGCACCGCTTGGCGGCGAGTTCTTCACATGCGGCACCGCATCGGCGCATCCGGGCCCTTGTCCGGTGGGACGGCGAATCCGGCACTCCCGCACCAAAGGCGTGTCCGACCCGGCCGGGGTGTGGATAACCCTCATTTCGGTGACCGGGTTGAGCATTCGATGTGCAGATTCGCTGAAGCCGGGATTTGGCTCCGTGGCGTCGACGGACCGTTTCCGGACGGATACGGAGTGTTGCGTTCCGCCCGGTCGGCGGGCGCAGTCGCTGAAAGGCCGTCATCCGGCCATGGATCTCCCCGGTCCTGCCTGACCCACTTCCCTGGACGGGCCTTGTGCGAGCAGGGCGGCCGGAGTCCGCGTGGTGGCCGTGCGGGCGGCGGGAGTTGGCTGATTCCGTGATGCGAAGGGATCACTTGCAATCGGAATTGAACGCCCCGTGCGGCCCGTGCGTACCAACAGCCATCCAGGCGCCCCCCAGAAGCTGCCGGACGGCGGCACCTACTCCGTTCCCCAGGAGGAGAGAAGTTTGAGTCACAAGCGAATTCCGAAGCGCAAGGCCGCGATAGCGGCGGGCAGCGTGGTGGCGCTCGGCGCGGCCGCGATCCTGCTCCCCAACGCCAACGCCTCGCAGGACGGTTCGTCCGACGACGCCGCCGCCGCGCCGAAGACCCTGAAGGCGGGCGACGCCTCGGACCTCGCCTCGCAGCTCTCCGGGCTCCTCGGTGAGGCGTTCGGCGGCTCCTACTACGACGGCGACAGCCGGCAGCTCGTCGTCAACGTCGTACCGGGCGACAACAACAACGTGGTCGTGCAGGCGAAGGCGGCCGGCGCGAAGGTCCGTGAGGTCGAGAACAGCTGGTCGGAGCTCCAGGACGGCGCCTCGACGCTGAAGTCCGAGGCGACCATCGCCGGTACGTCCTGGTCGATCGACCCGCGCACCAACAAGCTCCTGGTGACGGCGGACAGCACCGTGACCGGCGCCAAGTGGGACAGACTGGAATCCACCGTGCAGGAGCTCGGCTCCGGCATGGCCACGCTCAAGAAGTCCTCCGGCACCTTCAAGCCGTTCGTCTCCGGAGGCGACGCCATCTTCGCGGGCGGCTCGCGCTGCTCCCTCGGCTTCAACGTCACCGCGGGCGACGGCTCGCCCGCCTTCCTGACGGCCGGTCACTGCACCCTCGGCGGCAACGAGTGGTCGGACACCCAGGGCGGTCAGCCGATCGCCACGGTCGACCAGTCGACCTTCCCGGGCACCGGTGACTTCGCACTCGTGAAGTACGACGACCCGGCGACCGAGGCGCCCAGCGAGGTCAACACCGGCAACCAGACCGTCCCGATCACGGAGGCCGCCGAGGCGACCGTCGGCCAGGAGGTCTTCCGGATGGGCAGCACCACCGGGCTCGCCGACGGCCAGGTCCTCGGCTTGGACGCCACGGTGAACTACCCGGAGGGCACCGTCACGGGCCTCATCCAGACCAACGTCTGCGCCGAGCCCGGTGACAGCGGCGGCTCGCTGTTCACCCAGGACGGTCTCGCCATCGGCCTGACCTCCGGCGGCAGCGGCGACTGCACGGTCGGCGGCGAGACGTTCTTCCAGCCGGTGACCACCGCCCTGGAAGCGGTCGGCGCGACCCTCGGCGCGGGCGGTGCCGCGGGCGGCGGTGCCGGTGCCGGTGACGAGGCCGGCGCGGGCCAGGAAGCCGGGGCGGGCGAAGAGGCCGGTGCCGGTCAGGAAGCCGGTGACGACGCCGGTGCGGGCGCCGGTCAGGAAGCCGGAGCCGGTGAAGAGGCCGGTGCCGGTGAGCAGGCCGGAGGCGACGAGGCCGGTGCCGGTGCGGGCGCCGGTCAGGACGCGGGCCAGGGTGCCGAGGACAACTCCGGTCTCGTCGAGAGCCGCTGACGCCCCCACAGCCGTCGGCAGCCGGTCCGACGCCGCCGGCCCGGTTCCGCCCCCTTCCTGGCGGAACCGGGCCGGCCACCGGCGTTCGGGCCCGGGGCGCCCCGTTGGCTACCCGAGGGCCCTGATCAGCAACAGGGCGATGTCGTCCAGCCGTTCCTCCCCGTCAGAGCGCTGCCGCTGCTGATGGACGAGGCTGTCGGCCAGTTCGTCCAGCGGCTGGTCCCCGGCGTCGCCCAGCCGCCGGCCCAGATCCGCGAGCGCCTCCTCGAAGTCCGTGCCGGGGGATTCGACCAGTCCGTCGGTGTAGAGGACGAGGAGCGAACCGGGAGCCAGAGCGACCTCCGTCGTCGGGTACACCGCCGAGGCGTCGATGCCCAGCAGCGGGCCGCCCGCCAGGTCGAGGACGCGCACCCTTCCGTCCGGACGTCTCAGCAGCGGCGGGGGATGGCCCGCCCGGGACATCACGGCCCGCCGGTGCTCCGGGTCGAGCCGCAGGTACAGGCAGCTGGCGAACAGGTCGGACCCCAGGTCGAGCAGCAGCCGGTTGGTGCTCCGCATGACCTCCTCGGGCGCCTGGCCCACGGTCGTGTACGCGCGCACCGCGGTGCGGACCTGCCCCATCAGCCCGGCCGCCGTCACGTTGTGGCCCTGGACGTCGCCGATCACCGCCGCCGCCGTCCCCCGGCTGCCGACCAGGTCGTAGAAGTCCCCGCCGATCTCCATGCCCTGCGTGGCCGGCACGTAGCGGCCGACCGCCTCGATGCCGGGCAGCGACGGCAACGAGTGCGGCAGCAGCGCCTCCTGGAGGCCGTGCGCGAGCCGGTGCTTGGCGTCGTAGAGCAGCGCCCGCTCCAGTGCCTGGGCGATCAGCCCGGCCATGCTGGTCATCACCGCCCGCTCCTCCGTCGGGAACGGGTGCGGTTCGGCGTAGGAGAGCACGCACGTCCCCACCGGGCGGCCCTGGGCGATCAGCGGGAGATAGGCCCAGGCCGCGAAACCGTCGGGGGTCGCGAGCCGCGCCGGGTACAGGCGCTCCAGCTCCTCCTGCGACTCGAAGAAGGCGGGCACGCCCGTCCGCAGTACCTGCGTGCCGGGTGTCGACTCGGTCAGGGGCATCCCGTCGAACCGTTCCACCAGGTGCGGGTCCCGGTATCCGCGGTGCCCGAGCACCCGCAGCCGGTTCGCCCGCGAGCCCAGCACGACCAGGGCCTGACTGCCCACGGCCGGGGCGATCTCGTCCGCGACCAGTTGCACCACGTCCTGCACCCCCACCGCCTCGGTGAGCGCCCCGGCCAGGTCCAGCACCTGCGAGATGGTGACGAGCCGGGAGGGCGCCCCGTCGGGCGGCGGTGCCGTCCGGTTCATCCGCGACACGGCCCGGGACCTGGTGATGCGCACGCTCAGGCCCGTCGTGCTCGGGTACAGCCGGAACGACAGCCACTCACCGGGCGGGCGCAGCGCCACGAACGACGTGACCTGCTGGCTGAGCAGCGCGGCCCGGTAACGGTCCTCGTACACCGGGTCGTTGAGCCAGGGCACCGACGCCCACAGCTGGGTGCCGAGCAGCCGGCTCACCGGGACGTTCAGCAGCTCTGCCGCCGCCGCGTTCACGAAGCCGATGCGGCCGTGCAGGTCCAGCGAGACCAGCCCGTAGGGCAGCCGGCTCACCATCCGGGCCGCCTCGACCGTGCCGAGCGTGCCCGCCATGCCCCCCACCAGGGGCGCGGCGAGCAGATCGGTCTCGGGGTGCGGCGGGATGCTGTGCTCGGCGGCCCGCTCCAGCCGGACCGCCAGCCGGCCGCAGGCCGCGGTCAGGTGCTCGCGCTCGTGGTCGGACATCTCCTCCGGGTGAGCGCCCGGCCAGGTCACGAAGACCGCGCCGTAGACGGTGGACTCGGTGGCGATCGGCACCGCTGCCAGGGCGAAGGGGTACGGCAGCACCACCGCGATCCGCGGATAGTGCCGGGCCATCTGCTCCTCGCCCCCGACCCACACCAGCCGCCGCTCGCGCGCCGCGTCGGACACCGGGATCGGCGCGCTCAGACCCACCCGCTCCCAGGGTGCCGCGAACGCCCGGGGCAGCCCGGCCATCACCGCCATCTCCAGCACCGGCTGGTCCGGTGCCATGAGGTACACCGCGCCGGAGTGGGCGTGCACCTCGTCCATCATCGAGGCCAGCGCCAGGGAGAGCAGGGGCCGGCCGACCGGCGCCCTGGCGGCTGCCGGCGCCTGAGCGGAGGGCTGCCCGTCGGACACGCCGACCACCTCCTCGCACGGCCGCGCGACCGGTTCCAGGAACAAATCTCCCCCCTGACGGCCCGTCCCGCACGACGAGCGGTTCCGGAACCCTCCCGGTTACCGTCGGTCACCCGTGCCCCGGCCACGTCGGGGGCGCGTGCCTACCCCGACCGCCCCGACCCATGCCCCCGTAGTCGAAGCGTGGCCGGGCGTACGGGCGCTGGGCGTGCGCCCCCGCGCACCCTGATGGCCGGTTCTCCGCGCCCACGCAGGGTCACGGTCGCGAACAATGGGGCACGCGCTCAATCCGACGAGGGGGGGCGTACGGCGAGCGGAGGGGGTGGCAGTGATCCGGGTGCTTCTGGTGCACGACGAGTGTCTGGTGAGGTCGGTGCTGGCGGAGTGGCTGCGGCAGGAGTCCGACCTGACGGTGCACGACACGTCGTGGCGCGGCGCGCCGGGCATGATGCGGTCGGTTCGGCCGGACGTGTGCGCCGCGGACCTGGAGTGCGCGGACTCCTACGGCATCCCTCCGCTGGGCGAGCTGTGCCGGCCGGGGCCGGAGCGGGTGCGCCCCCGATTACTCGTGCTCGCCACCGCGAACCGGCCTGGCCTGCTGAAGCGGGCGGCCGAAGCGGGGGCGCTCGGCTACGTCGACAAGGAGGGATCCCCGCAGAATCTGCTGCGCGGGATCCGTCGCGTTGCCGAGGGGGAACGTTTCGTCAACGACTCACTGGGCTTCGGGTTCCTCAGAGCGGCCGAAATGCCGCTGACCCGCAGAGAACTGAGCGTGTTGTCCCTCGCCGCCGAGGGCGCCTCCATCGCGGAGATCGCCGGGAGCCTGCACCTGTCCCACGGGACGGTGCGCAACTACATGGCGGCCATCACCCGCAAGACCGGTGCCCGCAACCGCATCGACGCGATACGCATCTCGCAGGGCCAGGGCTGGCTCTGACCCCCGACGGTCCGGTGCGGGGGCCCAGCTCCCGACGAGGTCCCGGTACAGCGCGCAGGACCGCATCAGCTCCTCGTGGCCGCCGTAAGCGGTGCTCCGGCCGTCCATCACCAGGACACGGCCGGCGCGGCGGGCCGAGCTGATGCGGTGGGCGACGACGACCAGGGTCCCGCCCGGGCGCGCGGCGAAGGCCCGCTCCGCGCGCTCCTCCGCCTCGGGGTCCAGATGGCAGGTCGCCTCGTCCAGCAGGGCGAGCGGGGCGTGCGACAGCCAGGCCCGGGCCAGGGCGACGAGCTGCCGTTCGCCGGCCGACAGCGCCGTCGGATCGACGCGGGCGCCGAACCCGCCGAGCCGGTCGGCCAGCGGGGCGAGGCCGACCGCCTCGGCCGCGGCCAGCAGCTCCTCCTCGGGCACCGGGTCCGGGCGCAGGTACGCGAGGTTCTCGGCCAGGGTGCCGCCGAACACGTACGCCTCCTGCGGGATGAGCACCCGCCCGGCGGCGGACTCCGGGCCCGGCACGGGGTGCCCGCCCACCCGCACGGCGCCGCGCGAGGGCGTGAGCAGCCCCGCCACGAGCGCGGTGAGCGTGGACTTGCCGGCGCCGCTGGGACCCACGACGGCCAGGTGCGCGCCACGCGGCAGGGCGAGATCGAGGTCCTGGACGACGGGGGCGCTGGCGGGGCCGTAGGCGAAGGTCACGGAGGCGAGGGCGAGGGCGGGGGGTGCCTCGGCGCCGGGTCCGTTCGGCGCTGGGCAGGGGCGGGGGGCCGTCCGAGGTGTCGCGGCGTCGGCGGTGTTCACGGGGCGGGCCGTCGTGGCCGGGCGCGGTGTGTCGCCGTCGGCCCCGGACTGCGCGAGGTGGCTGCCCGGGGCCGTCCGAGGCGGGTCGGGCCGGGTCAGTCTGCGCAGTACCACCGTCAGCCGGGAGCCGCTCGTGCCCAGGCCGTGAATCAGGTTGCGCAGGGCCGGGAGCAGGGACTGGGTGACGTAGGCGAGGGCACCGACCAGGGCCCCGGCGGTGACGCCGTGGGACAGGAGCCAGGGGGCGGTGGCGAGCAGCAGGACGATCGGGAGCTGGCCGCCGATCGTCAGGGACACCACGCGCAGCACGCCCCAGTGGGCCAGGGCGCGCGCCGCCCGCAGCTCGGCCTCGATCCGTTCCCCGGTCCCTGCGGCGATGTGCGCCTCCGCGCCCGTCGCGGTGATGTCCCGCAGGCCCGGGCAGACCGTGCCGAGGTCACCGGCGAGGGCCTCGTCGGCGAGCAGGAACGTCTCCTGCCGCCGGGCGAGCGGCCGCAGCGTCGCGCCGAACAGCGCCACGCCGACGGCCAGGGGCGGGCCCACGACCAGCAGGAGCGGTGGGGCGAGGGTGAACAGGCCCGCCAGGGCGCCGACGGCGGTGACGACGAAGGAGCGGGAGACCATGACCAGCCCCGCGAAGGTGTCCCGGGCGATCTCCACCTGCTGGGTGAGCCCGGACAGGGAACCCGCGTCACCGGTCCGCACCCCGCGCGCGACCACGCGTTCCACGAGCCGGTCCCGGAGCGGTTCGACCAGGGCGGCGACGGCGGCGTAGACCCGCGCGGTCCCGTACGCGCCGAGCAGGACACCGATCCCGGTCACCGCCAGCCAGACCAGTCCGACGTCCGCCCGCCCGCGCAGGAAGCCGTCGTCCAGGGCGCGGGCGGGACCGTACCCGATGAGGAAGGTCTGCCCGGTCTCCAGGACGGACCAGGCGGTGAGCCGCAGCAGAATCCTCCGGCGGGCCAGCAGGAAGCGCAGGCCCCGGGCGGGCAGGGCGTCGGGGGACCGGGCCGTCACGGAGCCGTCCCGTCCGCGGCAGCCGCCGTGGGCCGTGTGCGTCCGCTCATGCCGTCATGTCCCTCTCCGTTCCCGCCCCGGGTGTCCGGAACCGGTGGCACGTCGTTGCCGCCCGGGTCCGGGGGCCCGGCTTCCTCCCCGAACACCGCCCGGTACTCCGCGAGCCGCCACAGCTCCTCGTGCCGCCCCACCGCCCGCACCCGCCCCCCGTCCAGCCACGCCACGGCATCGGCGCACGCGGCCGTGGCGCCGCGGTGGGCGACCAGCAGCCGGGTGGTGCCCGGGCCGTCGCCGAACAGCGCGTCGGTGATGTGCCGTTCGGTCACCGTGTCGAGGCTGGAGAGGGCGTCGTCGAGGATCAGCAGGCGGCCGCCGTGCGCGAACGCCCGGGCGAGACCCAGCCGTTGGGACTCGCCGCCGGAGCGCGGGGCATCGGCGACGGCCGTGTCGTAGCCGTCCGGGAGGCGGCGCACGAAGTCGTCCGCGAGGGCCGTGCGGGCCGCCTCGTGGATCCGGCCGGGGGAGGGGGACGGCAGACCGAGGCCGATCGCCCGCCCGATCGTGCCGCCGAGGAGGGCGGGACGGGCGAAGGCGTAGCCGACGGCGCCGCGCAGCTCGTCGCGGCGCAGCTCGCGCAGCGGCACACCGTCGAGGAGCACCTTGCCCGCGTCCGGGTCGGCCAGCCGTCCGGCGAGCGCGGCCAGCAGTGACTTGCCCGAGCCGGACCGGCCGACGACGGCCAGGGTCGTGCCGCCCGGAACGTCGAGGTCGACCCCGTCGAGCACGGTGCGTCCGCCGCGCCGGGCCGTCACCCCGCGCAGTTCCAGCCGCCCGGGGCCGTCGGGCAGTCGGCGGACGCCGAACGCGGTGGCGGGCTCGGCCTCGACCTCGCCGAGGCGCCGGGCCGCCGCCC
>NZ_WWIC01000226.1:0-30928 GCF_009872555.1 Streptomyces sp. SID5643 | reverse complement strand
GGTGCCCGTCCGGCCCGGCGGCCGGGGCAGGGCCGCCCGCCGACGCCGAGGCCGCTGCGGCTCGGCAGCCCCCGCCCCCGCCTGCGCCTGGTCGGCCTCGCGCTGACCCTGGTCCTGAGCGCCTTCGTCGTGCGGCTCTTCCAGGTGCAGGCCGTCGACGCCAGCACGTACGCCGCCAAGGCCGAGCAGAACCGCTACGTCGGGCAGGTGCTGGCCGCGGACCGCGGCGAGATCACCGACCGGTCCGGTGTGGCCCTCGCGACCAGCGAGGACGCCTACGACATCACCGCCGACCCCACGATGTTCGCCCCGAAGATGCTGAAGATCGGGGACGGCCCCGAACAGGCGGCGGCCCTCCTCGCGCCGATCCTCGGCCAGGAGCAGGAAGCCCTGGTCGAGAAGCTGCGCCCCGAGAACAAGGCCCTGCGCTACGTCAAACTGGCCTCCCGCCAGACCCCGCAGGTCTGGAAGCAGATCAAGGACCTGAAGTCGGCGCTCGCCAAGAAGGCGGAGACGGACAAGTCCACGCCCAACGTCCTCTCGGGCGTGTTCTCCGTCGCGACCAGCAAGCGCGTGTACCCCAGCGGCGACCTCGCCGCCGGGATACTGGGCTGGGTCAACGGCGAGGGCAAGCCCGGCGGCGGCATCGAGTTGCAGCTGAACAAGCAGCTCGCCGGCAAGGACGGCAAGATCCGCTACGCCCAGTCCGGCGGCCGTCTCGTGCCCACCGCGGGCTCCACCGAGACACCCGCCGTGCCCGGAAGCGACGTCGAGCTCACCATCGACCGCGACATCCAGTGGGCCGCCCAGAACGCCATCAGCGACCAGGTGAAGGAGTCCGCGGCCGACCGCGGCTACGTCATCGTCCAGGACACCCGCACCGGGCAGATCCTGGCCATGGCCAACTCACCCGGCTTCGACCCGAACGACCTGTCGGACGCGGACCCGGCCGCCCTCGGCAACGCCGCCCTCCAGGACGCCTTCGAGCCCGGCTCCACCGCCAAGGTCATGTCGATGGCGGCCGTCCTCCAGGAGGACGCCGCCACGCCGGGGACGCACGTGGTCGTGCCCAACCGGCTGCACCGCGGCGACCGCCTGTTCAAGGACGACATCGACCACCCGACCTGGTACCTGACGCTCAACGGCGTCCTCGCCAAGTCCAGCAACATCGGCACCATCCTCGCCACCGGGCAGCTCGGCAAGACCCAGGCGCAGGCCAACAAGGTCCTCTACGACTACCTGCGCAAGTTCGGCCTCGGCAGCTACACCGGCCTCGGCTTCCCCGGCGAGACCAAGGGCATCCTCGCCCCGCCCGACAAGTGGTCGACCTCGCAGCAGTACACGATCCCTTTCGGCCAGGGCGTCTCCATCAACGCCATGCAGGCGGCCTCGGTGTACTCGACCATCGCCAACGGCGGGGTCCGTATCGAGCCCACCCTCGTGCGCGGCACCAAGGGACCCGACGGGCGCTTCACACCCGCCCCGAAACCCGCGGAGAACCGGGTCGTCAGCGCCAAGACCGCGAAGACCCTCGCCCAGATGCTGGAGTCCGTCGTGGACGACGAGGAGGGCACCGGCACCAAGGCGCGCATCCCCGGCTACCGCGTCGCGGGCAAAACGGGTACCGCCAACCGAGTGGATCCGGCCACCGGCAAGTACCACGGTTACACCTCGTCGTTCGCCGGGTTCGCGCCCGCCGACAAGCCCCGCATCACCGTCTACTGCGCCATCCAGAACGCCACCCAGGGCAGCTACTTCGGCGGTCAGATCTGCGGGCCCGTCTACAAGAAGGTCATGGAGTTCGCACTGAAGTCCCTCCAGGTCCCGCCGACCGGCGCCAAGCCCGCGAAGCTGCCCGTCTCCTTCAAGCAGTGATCAGGGATCACACACCCTGCCCCGTACTCAGCCCACCGAGCCACCAGGACCGCCTCCGTGACAACGATCACCCCGCAGCCCGGGAACCAGAGCAGCCCCAGCCCCTCACTTCGCCCGGAGGCGGGTACGCCCGGTACGCTCACCGCCGTGCCACACGCTGATCAGTCCCAAACCACCCAGAAGGGCCATCCCGTGACATACCCCGGGCCGCCCAGGCCGGTGCAGGTCTCCGCCACACCCCTCGCGGAACTCGCCGATCAGCTGGGCGCCTCCATGCCGGAGGGCGCCGCCGAGGTCACGGGCATCACCCATGACTCGCGCGCCGTCCGCCCCGGCGACCTGTACGCCGCTCTCCCGGGAGCCCGGCTGCACGGCGCCGACTTCGTCAACCAGGCCGCGGGCCTCGGCGCCGCCGCCGTGCTGACCGACCCGACGGGCGCCGAGCGCGCCGCCGCGTCCGGGCTGCCCGTGCTGGTCGTCGACGACCCGCGCGGACGGATGGGCGAACTGGCCGCCACGATCTACGGCCACCCCGGCCGGGACCTGCTCCAGATCGGCATCACCGGCACCTCCGGCAAGACCACCACCGCCTACCTCGTCGAGGGCGGTCTGAAGACGGTTCGGTCCACCGGCCTGATCGGCACGGTCGAGATGCGCATCGGCGACGAGCGCATCAAGTCCGAGCGCACCACACCCGAAGCCACCGACCTCCAGGCCCTGTTCGCCGTCATGCGCGAACGCGGTGTCGACGCGGTGGCCATGGAGGTCTCCAGCCACGCCCTGGTGCTGGGCCGCGTCGACGGCTGCGTCTTCGACATCGGCGTCTTCACCAACCTCAGCCCGGAACACATGGAGTTCCACTCCGACATGGAGGACTACTTCCAGGCGAAGGCGCAGCTGTTCACCCCGAAACGAGGCAAACTCGGCGTGGTCAACGTCGACGACGAGTACGGCCGCCGGCTCGCGAAGGAAGCCACCGTCCCGGTCGTCACCTACTCCGCCGAAGGGCACCCCGACGCCGACTGGCGCGCCGAGGACGTCGAGGTCGGCCGGCTCGACTCGACCTTCACCGTCATCGGCCCCAAGGGCGAGCGGATCGCCGCCAAGTCGCCGCTGCCGGGCCCGTTCAACGTGGCCAACACCCTCGCCGCGATCGTCGCCCTCGCCGTCGCCGGCCTCGACCCGCAGGCCGCCGCCGACGGTGTCGCCGCCGTCCCCGGCGTCCCGGGCCGTCTGGAGCGCGTGGACGCGGGCCAGCCCTACCTGGCGGTCGTCGACTACGCCCACAAGACCGATGCCGTCGAGTCCGTGCTGCGCGCCCTGCGCAAGGTCACCGAGGGCAGGCTGCACATCGTCCTCGGCTGCGGCGGCGACCGGGACAGGACCAAGCGCGAGCCCATGGGCGCCGCCGCGGCGCGGCTCGCCGACACCGCCGTACTGACCTCCGACAACCCCCGCGGCGAGGACCCCCTCGCGATCCTCGCCACGATGCTCCAGGGCGCGGCGTCCGTGCCCGCGCACGAGCGCGGCGAGGTACAGGTCTTCGAGGACCGGGCCGCCGCGATCGCCGCCGCCGTGGCGCGTGCCGAACCCGGCGACACCGTGCTGGTCGCCGGCAAGGGCCACGAGCAGGGCCAGGACATCGCCGGAGTGGTCCGTCCCTTCGACGACCGCCAGGTGCTGCGCGAAGCCATCCGGAAGACCCAGGGATGAAAATCCAGAAGACCCAGGGGATGAACTTGTGATCGCCCTCTCCCTCGCCGAGATCGCAGAAGTCGTCGGCGGGCAGACGCACGACATACCGGATCCGTCCGTCCAGGTGACCGGCCCGGTCGTCCGGGACTCCCGCGAGGCGGGGCCGGGCAGCCTGTTCGTGGCCTTCGCCGGGGAGCGCGTGGACGGCCACGACTTCGCGGCGGCGGTCGTCGAGGCGGGAGCGGTGGCCGTGCTCGGCACCCGCCCCGTCGGCGTGCCCGCGATCGTCGTGGACGACGTCCAGGCCGCCCTCGGCGCCCTTGCCCGGCACGTCGTACGCCGCCTCGGTGCCACCCTCGTCGCCCTCACCGGCTCGGCGGGCAAGACCAGCACCAAGGACCTCATCGCGCAGGTGCTCCAGCGCAAGGCGCCGACGGTGTTCACGCCCGGCTCGCTCAACAACGAGATCGGACTGCCGCTGACCGCGCTGAGCGCCACCGAGGAGACCCGGTTCCTGGTCCTGGAGATGGGCGCCCGCGGCATCGGGCACATCAGCTACCTCGCCGGCCTGACTCCGCCCAAGGTCGGCCTGGTTCTCAACGTGGGCAGCGCCCACATCGGCGAGTTCGGCGGCCGTGAGCAGATCGCGCAGGCCAAGGGCGAACTGGTGGAGGCGCTGCCGTCCGAGGCCGAGGGCGGCACCGCGATCCTCAATGCGGATGACCCCTACGTACGGGCCATGGCCGCCCGTACGAAGGCGAAGGTGATCTTTTTCGGAGAGTCCGGCGAAGCGGACGTCCGTGCCGAGAACGTGCGACTCACGGACACCGGACAGCCCTCGTTCAGGCTTCACACACCCTCCGGTGCAAGCGATGTGACCATGCGCCTGTACGGTGAGCACCACGTGTCGAACGCGCTCGCCGCGGCCGCCGTCGCCCACGAGTTGGGCATGTCCGCTGACGAGATCGCCGTGGCGCTCTCCGAGGCGGGCTCCCTCTCCCGCTGGCGGATGGAGGTCACCGAGCGCCCGGACGGCGTGACGGTCGTCAACGACGCCTACAACGCGAACCCCGAGTCCATGCGAGCCGCTCTGCGCGCGCTCGCGGCGATGGGCAAGGGGCGTCGTACGTGGGCGGTGCTCGGCAAGATGGCCGAGCTCGGGGACGAGGCTCTCGCCGAGCACGACGCGGTCGGGCGGCTCGCCGTCCGGCTCAACGTCAGCAAGCTCGTCGCAGTCGGTGGCAGGGAAGCCGCCTGGCTGCAACTGGGCGCATATAACGAGGGTTCGTGGGGTGAGGAGTCGGTGCACGTGTCCGACGCACAGGCGGCGGTCGACCTGTTGCGCAGCGAGTTGCGCCCAGGGGACGTCGTACTCGTGAAGGCGTCCCGTTCGGTCGGTCTGGAGAGCGTGGCGCAGGCGCTCGTCGAGACCGGTGCCGAGGGTGAGGTTTCCGCCCGATGATGAAGCAGATCCTGTTCGCAGGAGTCATTGGTCTCTTTCTCACGCTGGTCGGCACGCCGCTGCTGATCAAGCTCCTCGCGCGCAAGGGCTACGGCCAGTACATCCGCGACGACGGCCCGCGCGAGCACGCCAGCAAGCGCGGTACGCCCACCATGGGCGGCATCGCCTTCATCTTCGCGACGGTTGCGGCGTATTTCCTGGCCAAGGTGATCACGGGCTACCTGGACCCGGACGTCGACGCGGCGCCGACCTTCTCCGGCCTGCTGGTGCTGGGCCTGATGGTCGGCATGGGCCTGGTCGGCTTCCTCGACGACTACATCAAGATCGTCAAGCGGCGTTCGCTCGGCCTGCGCGCCAAGGCGAAGATGGCCGGCCAGCTGATCGTCGGCATCGCCTTCGCGGTGCTGTCGCTTCAGTTCGCGGACGCCCAGGGCCAGACCCCGGCGTCCACCAAGCTCTCCTTCGTCCATGACTTCGGCTGGTCCATCGGGCCGGTGCTGTTCGTCGTCTGGGCGCTGTTCATGATCCTCGCGATGTCGAACGGCGTGAACCTGACGGACGGTCTGGACGGCCTCGCCACCGGCGCGTCCGTGCTGGTGTTCAGTGCCTACACCTTCATTGGCGTCTGGCAGTTCCAGGAGTCCTGCGTGAACGCGGAGACCCTGACCAACCCGACGGCCTGTTACGAAGTGCGCGACCCGCTCGACCTCGCGGTCGTCTCCTCCGCGCTGATGGGCGCCTGCCTCGGCTTCCTGTGGTGGAACACGTCGCCCGCCAAGATCTTCATGGGTGACACCGGTTCGCTCGCCCTCGGCGGTGTGCTCGCCGGCCTCGCGATCTGCTCCCGCACCGAGCTGCTGCTCGCCATCCTCGGCGGCCTGTTCGTCCTCATCACCATGTCGGTGGTGATCCAGGTCGGCTCCTTCCGCCTCACCGGAAAGCGCGTCTTCCGGATGGCGCCACTCCAGCATCACTTCGAACTCAAAGGCTGGTCCGAAGTGCTCGTGGTGGTTCGTTTCTGGATCATCCAGGGCATTTGCGTGGTAGTCGGACTGGGTCTCTTCTACGCGGGATGGGTAGCGGACAAGTGATCTCCTCGGAGCCCTTCGACTTCCAGGGCAAGCACGTCACCGTCGCCGGGCTCGGCGTCTCCGGTGTCCCGGCGGCCAAGGTGCTGAACGGCCTCGGCGCGAGGGTCACGGTCGTCAACGACGGCGCCGACGAGCGCGCGCGGGCGCAGGCGGCCGACCTGGAGGCGCTCGGCGTCACTGTGCGCCTCGGCGACGGCGACACTCTGCCGGAGGGCACCGAGCTGATCGTCACCGCGCCCGGCTGGAAGCCGGACAAGCCGCTGTTCACTGCGGCGGAGCAGGCGGGCGTGCCTGTCTGGGGCGACGTGGAGCTGGCCTGGCGCCTGCGCGGCCCCGACGCCGCCGACTGGCTCGCTGTGACCGGCACCAACGGCAAGACCACCACCGTCCAGATGCTGGCGTCGATCCTGAAGGCGGCGGGCCTGCGCACGGCCGCCGTCGGCAACATCGGCGTCTCCCTGCTGGACGCGGTGCTCGGCGAGGAGCAGTACGACGTCCTCGCCGTGGAACTCTCCAGCTACCAGCTGCACTGGGCGCCGTCCCTGCGCGCCCACTCGGCGGCCGTGCTGAACCTCGCCCCCGACCACCTCGACTGGCACGGTTCCATGGAGGCGTACGCCGCCGACAAGGGCCGTATCTACGAGGGCAATCGTGTCGCCTGCGTCTACAACGCGGACGCCACCGAGAAGCCGTCCACCGAGGACCTGGTCCGGGCGGCCGACGTCGAAAAGGGCTGCCGGGCCGTCGGGTTCACCCTCGGCACTCCGGCGCCGTCCCAACTCGGCGTCGTGGAGGGCATCCTGGTCGACCGCGCCTTCGTCGAGAACCGGCAGAAGAACGCCCAGGAACTCGCCGAGGTCGCCGACGTGAACCCGCCGGCCCCGCACAACATCGCCAACGCCCTCGCGGCGGCGGCCCTCGCCCGCGCCTACGGCGTGCCCGCCAGGGCCGTACGGGACGGCCTGCGGGCCTTCACCCCGGACGCCCACCGCATCGCGCACGTGGCGGATGTGGACGGGGTCGCCTACGTCGACGACTCCAAGGCCACCAACACGCATGCCGCGGAAGCCTCGTTGGCGGCCTACGAGCCGATCGTCTGGATCGCGGGCGGGCTCGCGAAGGGCGCGACCTTCGACGACCTGGTCGCCAAGTCGGCGAAGCGGCTGCGGGGTGCCGTGCTGATCGGCGCGGACCGCGCGCTCATCCGGGAAGCCCTGGCGCGACACGCCCCGGAGGTACCCGTCGTCGACCTCGACCGGGCCGACACTGGGGCGATGCGCGCGGCGGTCCGGGAGGCGCAGAAACTCGCTCACGCGGGCGACACGGTGCTGCTGGCTCCGGCCTGTGCCTCCATGGACATGTTCGCCAACTACAACAAGCGCGGGGACGCTTTCGCGGACGCCGTCCGTGAGCTCGGCTCCGCCGACGGCTGACCCGGGTCCGCCTCGCCCGGCGGCGGTGCCGGGCGTACCTGGGAGGGACGCGTGACACGGATGTGGCTGGTGCCCGAGCGGCCAGGGGGCGTGCACCACGCAACGCTCCCCTCCGGCATGGCAGGGTGAGCCGCTATGCCCACCAGCCGCACCGGACGGCCTCCGACCCCGCGCGCCCCCAGGCGCCCCGCGCCCCGGCTCGCGCGGGAGAACCGCGTCCTGAGCCTCTACCTGCGCGCACGCAAGGGCTGGGACCGGCCGCTGACCGCCTACTACCTGATCCTGGGCGGCAGTCTGCTGATCACCGTGCTGGGCCTGGTGATGGTCTACTCGGCCTCCCAGATCACGGCGCTGCAGATGTCGCTTCCCGGTTCGTACTTCTTCCGCAAGCAGTTGCTCGCGGCGGGGATCGGCACCGGTCTGCTGCTCGCGGCCTCGCGGATGCCGGTGAGACTGCACCGGGCGCTCGCCTACCCCCTGCTCGCGGGGGCCGTCTTCCTCATGGTCCTGGTGCAGATCCCGGGGATAGGGGTGTCGGTCAACGGCAACCAGAACTGGATCTCCCTCGGCGGCTCCTTCCAGATCCAGCCCAGCGAGTTCGGCAAGCTCGCCCTCGTGCTGTGGGGCGCCGACCTGCTCGCCCGCAAGCAGGACAGGAAGCTGCTGACCCAGTGGAAGCACATGCTCGTGCCGCTGGTCCCGGCCGCGTTCATGCTGCTCGGCCTGATCATGATCGGCGGCGACATGGGCACCGCGATCATCCTCACGGCCATCCTGTTCGGCCTGCTCTGGCTGGCCGGCGCCCCCACGCGGCTGTTCGCCGGGGTGCTGTCGATCGCCGCCGTCCTCGGCCTGATCCTCATCAAGACCAGCCCCAACCGGATGGCCCGTTTGCAGTGCCTGGGCGCCACCGAGCCCCAGTCGGGACCCGTCGACTGCTGGCAGGCCGTGCACGGGATCTACGCCCTCGCCTCCGGCGGAATCTTCGGTTCCGGCCTGGGGGCGAGTGTGGAGAAATGGGGTCAACTCCCCGAAGCCCACACCGACTTCATCTTCGCCGTCACCGGTGAGGAACTGGGCCTGGCGGGGACGCTGTCGGTACTCGCCCTCTTCGCGGCTCTAGGCTATGCGGGTATCCGCGTGGCCGGACGCACGGAGGACCCCTTCGTGAGGTATGCCGCGGGAGGCGTGACCACCTGGATCACGGCCCAGGCCGTGATCAATATCGGTGCGGTGCTCGGTCTGCTGCCGATCGCCGGCGTCCCTCTCCCGCTGTTCTCCTACGGAGGATCCGCCCTGCTGCCGTCCATGTTCGCCATCGGGTTGCTGATCGCCTTCGCGCGTCAGGACCCCGCTGCGCGGATGGCGCTTGCGATGCGGCAACCCCGCTTTGGTAGAAAGCGGGGGGCGGGGGGCACCGGTTCCGGTCGGAGTCCCCGGAGATGGAACACGATGCGACGGCGTGCCTCGGCGGCGCGCTCGTCCGGAGAGCGGTGAATTTCGGTGCATGTCGTACTCGCCGGCGGAGGAACCGCGGGCCACATCGAGCCCGCGCTCGCCCTCGCGGACGCCCTGCGCAGGCAGGACCCGAGCGTGGGCATCACGGCCCTGGGCACGGAGCGCGGCCTCGAGACCCGTCTCGTACCCGAGCGCGGGTATGAACTCGCGCTGATCCCTGCCGTTCCGCTGCCGCGCAAGCCCACCCCCGAACTGATCACCGTCCCGGGACGGCTGCGCGGCACCATCAAGGCGACCGAGCAGATCCTGGAGCGCACCAGGGCCGACGCCGTGGTCGGCTTCGGCGGCTACGTCGCCCTGCCCGGCTACCTCGCGGCCAAGCGCCTGGGTGTGCCGATCGTGATCCACGAGGCCAACGCCCGCCCGGGCCTGGCCAACAAGATCGGCTCGCGGTACGCCAGCCAGGTCGCCGTCTCCACGCCCGACAGCAAGCTGCGGGGCGCCCGCTACATCGGCATCCCGCTGCGCCGCTCCATCGCCACGCTCGACCGGGCCGCCGTGCGCCCCGAGGCCCGGGCCGCGTTCGGCCTCGACCCGAACCTGCCCACCCTGCTGGTCACCGGGGGCTCCCAGGGCGCCCGCCGCCTGAACGAGGTCGTCCAGCAGGTCGCGCCCTGGCTCCAGCAGGCCGGGATCCAGATCCTGCACGCGGTCGGCCCGAAGAACGAACTGCCGCAGGTCCACCAGATGCCGGGAATGCCCCCCTACATCCCGGTAAGTTACCTGGACCGGATGGACCTCGCGTATGCCGCGGCCGACATGATGCTCTGCCGCGCGGGCGCGATGACCGTCGCCGAACTCTCCGCCGTCGGGCTCCCGGCCGCCTATGTCCCGCTGCCCATCGGCAACGGCGAACAGCGGCTCAACGCCCAGCCGGTGGTCAAGGCCGGCGGCGGACTGCTGGTCGACGACGCGGAGCTGACCCCCGAGTGGGTCCAGCAGAACGTCCTGCCCGTGCTCGCCGACCCGCACCGGCTGTACCAGATGTCCCGCGCCGCCGCCGAGTTCGGCCGCCGGGACGCCGACGAGCTGCTCGTCGGCATGGTGTACGAGGCGATCGCCGCCAGTCGTGCACACCGATAGGACTGTATGACGGAAGGCAGGGAGCGTGGCCGGATCGACCACCGCCGAACGCGGTGAACGCCAGCAGGAGTCGTCCGGCCCGCCGCCCCGCCTGCGGTCGAGGCGGGCCAGGCTCCGCGCGCTCGTCCTCCTGGGTCTCGCCCTGGTCTTCCTCGGCATCCCGACGGTCTGGCTCTTCTACGGCTCCGACTGGCTGCGTGCCGAGCAGGTCTCCGTGTCGGGCACGCGCGTTCTGACGCCCGATCAGGTCGAGTCCGCCGCCGAGGTTCCGCTCGGGGAGCCGCTGATTTCCGTCGACACCGGCGCGATCGAGACACGATTGCGCCGGAAATTGCCCCGAATTGACGCGGTTGACGTGGTCCGTTCCTGGCCCCATGGAATCGACCTGAAAGTGGTGGAGCGGACTCCGGTTCTGATTGTCCACCAGGGTGAGAAGTTCATCGAAGTGGACGATGAAGGTGTCCGCTTCGCTACGGTTTCTGAAGCCCCGAAAGGTGTCCCGGCACTGGAATTGACACTGTCCCGGTCCGGCTCCGCCGCGGCCAGCCTGCGCCGCTTCGGGGAGTCCCGGCTGGTGCGCGAGGCGGTCGGTGTCGCCCGTGCGGTTCCGGCCGCCGTCGCGCGCGAGACACGGACCGTCAAGGTCCGTTCCTACGACGACATCTCGCTGGAGTTGAGGGACGGCCGCACGGTCGTCTGGGGGAGCAGCGAGAAGGGTGCCGCGAAGGCCCGTACCCTCACCGCCCTGATGAAAGCAACGCCCGATGCGGGGTACTTCGACGTAAGTGTGCCCACCGCCCCGGCGTCATCGGGGAGTTGACGCACATCAGCGCAGGCCAGCACCCTGGTTGGGCAGTGCTACGGCTGATCACATAGGGTGAAAAGAAAAACGGGAGGTTCGGCGTGTTCGTTGAACGTGCGCCACTTGTCGACTTAGTGTCCTGTTCAGAAGACTCCAAGGAACAGACACACTGGTAACCCTAAACTTCAGGGTTAGGGTTCGGGTCGGCGATACGGACCGTCCCATTCGGCATCAGTCGTCGGGTCGCGGGGCGCAGGGCGCCACGCTGATGCGGCGACACGTAACTCGAGGCGAGAGGCCTTCGACGTGGCAGCACCGCAGAACTACCTCGCAGTCATCAAAGTCATCGGTGTCGGCGGCGGTGGTGTCAATGCCATCAACCGGATGATCGAGGTCGGTCTCAAGGGCGTCGAGTTCATCGCCATCAACACCGACGCGCAAGCTCTGTTGATGAGCGACGCCGACGTCAAGCTGGACGTCGGCCGTGAACTCACCCGCGGACTCGGCGCCGGAGCCAACCCGGCCGTCGGCCGCAAGGCCGCCGAGGACCACCGCGAGGAGATCGAGGAGGTCCTCAAGGGGGCCGACATGGTCTTCGTGACAGCCGGTGAAGGCGGCGGCACCGGCACCGGCGGCGCGCCCGTCGTGGCGAACATCGCCCGCTCGCTCGGTGCCCTCACCATCGGCGTTGTCACGCGCCCGTTCACCTTCGAGGGACGGCGCCGCGCGAACCAGGCCGAGGACGGCATCGCCGAACTCCGCGAAGAGGTCGACACCCTCATCGTCATCCCGAACGACCGGCTGCTGTCCATCTCGGACCGCCAGGTCTCGGTGCTGGACGCCTTCAAGTCGGCCGACCAGGTCCTGCTCTCCGGTGTCCAGGGCATCACCGACCTCATCACCACCCCCGGCCTCATCAACCTCGACTTCGCCGACGTCAAGTCGGTCATGTCCGAGGCCGGCTCGGCGCTGATGGGCATCGGCTCGGCCCGCGGCGACGACCGTGCGGTGGCCGCAGCCGAGATGGCGATCTCCTCGCCGCTGCTGGAGGCGTCCATCGACGGCGCCCGCGGTGTCCTGCTCTCCATCTCCGGTGGCTCCGACCTCGGTCTGTTCGAGATCAACGAGGCCGCCCAGCTGGTGAGCGAGGCCGCCCACCCCGAAGCCAACATCATCTTCGGCGCGGTGATCGACGACGCCCTCGGCGACGAGGTCCGGGTCACGGTGATCGCGGCCGGCTTCGACGGCGGCCAGCCGCCCGCCAAGCGGGACAACGTCCTCGGCTCCTCCTCGGCCAAGCGCGAGGAGCCGGCCCCGGCGCGGCAGACGGAGAGCCGCCCGTCCTTCGGATCGCTCGGCAGCGTGACCCCGAAGGAGGACCCGGAGCCCGCTCCGGAGCCGGTCAAGGACATCCCGGTCGCCCCGCCGGTCACGCCGGCACCGCGGACCTACTCGGACAGCGCGGCCGAGGAACTGGACGTACCGGACTTCCTCAAGTGATCCTTCAGTCGTGATAGGACAGCGCGAAAGCGCGAGCGGCGCGCACTTCGGCTTCACCGACCGGTGGGGCGGGGTGAGCGCCGCTCCGTATGAGGAGCTCAATCTCGGCGGAGCGGTCGGCGACGACCCCGAGGCCGTACGCACCAACCGGGACCTGGCCGCCAAGTCACTCGGCATCGAGCCGGACCGGGTCGTCTGGATGAACCAGGTGCACGGGGCCGACGTGGCCGTGGTGGACGGGCCGTGGGGATCTTCGGCCGAGATCCCGTCGGTCGACGCGATCGTCACCACGCGCCGGGGGCTCGCCCTCGCCGTCCTCACTGCCGACTGCGTGCCGGTGCTGCTCGCCGATCCCGTCGCCGGGGTGGCCGCAGCGGCCCACGCGGGCCGGCCCGGCATGATCGCCGGAGTCGTCCCGGCCGCGCTGCGCGCGATGGCGGAACTGGGCGCCGAACCCTCCCGGATCGTCGCTCGCACCGGGCCCACCGTCTGCGGCCGGTGTTACGAAGTGCCCGAGGCGATGCGCGCCGAGGTGTCCGCCGTCGAGCCGGCGGCGTACGCCGAGACGAGTTGGGGCACACCGGCGGTCGACGTGAGCGCCGGGGTGCACGCCCAACTGGATCGGCTCGGGGTGCGCGACCGGGAGCAGTCGCCGGTGTGCACCCTGGAGTCGCGCGATCACTTCTCGTACCGCCGCGACCGCACCACCGGTCGGCTCGCGGGTTATGTGTGGCTGGACTGACAGGACATGACGGACCGTAAGGACGAACTCGCCGCGAATCTGGCGAAAGTGGAACGGCGTATCGCCGACGCGTGCGCCGCTGCGGGGCGGGCGCGCGACGAGGTGACCCTCATCGTGGTCACCAAGACCTACCCCGCGAGCGATGTGCGGATCCTTGCCGAACTCGGCGTGCGGCACGTCGCCGAGAACCGTGACCAGGACGCGGCCCCCAAGGCCGAGGCCTGCTCGGATCTGCCCCTCACATGGCACTTCGTGGGTCAACTCCAGACCAACAAGGTGCGGTCGGTGGCCGGTTACGCGGATTTCGTGCAGTCCGTCGACCGTTCCAGGCTCGTCACGGCCCTGTCGAAGGAGGCCGTCCGGGCCGGGCGCGAACTGGGATGTCTCCTCCAGGTCGCACTCGACGCCGGTGAGAGCGGCCGGGGCGAGCGCGGCGGTACCGGACCCGGCGGAATCGGGGAGTTGGCGGATCTCGTGGCCGGGGCCCCGGGGCTCCGGCTCGACGGACTGATGACCGTCGCGCCGCTCACCGGGGAGTACGCGGGACGCGAACAGGCGGCCTTCGAGCGGCTGATGGTTTTGTCGACCGACCTGCGCCGGAGTCATCCGGCTGCCACCATGGTCTCGGCAGGGATGAGTACGGACCTCGAACAGGCCGTGACGGCCGGAGCGACACATGTGCGCGTCGGCAGCGCGGTACTCGGAGTCCGCCCCAGGCTCGGGTAACGTCGCCAAGAAGTCGGACCACAGCAGAAAATATGGTCATTGCCGCCGAAAGGCGGATTCAAGGACCTCGTGGATCGCGGGCACTTGGCAGTCGTCAGCCGATCCACCACAGAGCGGAGGACTCAGAGCATGGCCGGCGCGATGCGCAAGATGGCGGTCTACCTCGGCCTCGTGGAGGACGATGGGTACGACGGCCGCGGATTCGACCCCGACGACGACTTCGAACCCGAACTGGACCCGGAGCCCGAGCGGGACCACCGACGGCACGAACCGTCCCACCAGCCGCACGTCTCACATCAGCCCCAAAGGGACGAAGAGGTACGAGTCGTACAGCCGCCCGCGCCCCGCGAACCGGCCGCCCGCGCCGCTTCGCTCCCCGCGGAATCCAGCCGTCCGGCGCGCATCGCGCCCGTGGCATCCATCACACAAGAACGCGCAAGTCTGGAGAAGAACGCACCGGTGATCATGCCCAAGGTCGTGTCCGAACGAGAGCCTTACCGGATCACCACGCTTCACCCACGGACCTACAACGAGGCCCGTACCATCGGGGAACACTTCCGTGAAGGCACCCCGGTGATCATGAACTTGACTGAGATGGACGACACAGATGCGAAGCGACTTGTCGACTTTGCGGCCGGTCTGGTGTTTGGTCTTCACGGCAGTATCGAGCGGGTGACGCAGAAGGTGTTCCTGTTGTCGCCTGCTAACGTCGATGTCACGGCGGAGGACAAGGCCCGCATCGCAGAGGGCGGGTTCTTCAACCAGAGCTGAGACGCATCACCGGAAACAGCAGTGCACAGCAGTACACAGCAAGGCACAGGGGAGAGGGAAGCAACAGGTCATGGGCGTGGTTCTGCAGGTTCTCTACATCGCGCTGATGGTCTTCCTCATCGTGCTCATTTTCCGGTTGGTCATGGACTACGTCTTCCAGTTCGCCCGCTCATGGCAACCCGGCAAGGCGATGGTGGTCGTTCTGGAGGCCACCTACACTGCCACTGATCCACCGCTCAAGCTTCTGCGGCGGGTCATCCCGCCGCTGCGTCTCGGGGGCGTGGCGCTCGACCTGTCCTTCTTCGTTTTGATGATCATCGTCTACATCCTGATCACCGTCGTGCGGAACGTGATGTGAGCGATGTGACAGATACGGTCTTGCCGAATGCCGACGACTACGTTGAGGTGAAGAGATGCCGTTGACCCCCGAGGACGTGCGGAACAAGCAGTTCACGACCGTCCGCCTCCGAGAAGGCTATGACGAGGACGAGGTCGATGCCTTCCTCGATGAGGTCGAAGCCGAACTGACCCGCCTGCTCCGTGAGAACGAGGACCTGCGCGCCAAACTGGCCGCGGCCACGCGCGCTGCTGCGCAGAACCAGCAGAACATGCGCAAGCCTCCGGAGCCGCAGCAGGATCAGCAGCAACAGCAGCAGCAGGGTATGCGTGGTCCGGGTGGTCCTGTCCCCGCCGGCATATCGGGCCCGCCGCAGCAGCAGATGGGTGGCCCCATGGGTGGTCCGCCCCAGCTGCCGAGCGGTGCCCCGCAGCTGCCCGCCGGTCCCGGCGGTCAGGGTGGACCCCAGGGTCCCGGTCCGATGGGCCAGGGTCCGGGTCCGATGGGCCAGCCCCCGATGCAGCAGCAGATGGGCGGCCCCATGGGCGGCCCCGGCCCGATGGGCGGTCCGATGGGCGGCCCCGGTCAGCAGGGCCCCGGCGGCGACAGTGCCGCCCGTGTCCTCTCGCTGGCCCAGCAGACCGCCGACCAGGCGATCGCCGAGGCCCGTTCCGAGGCCAACAAGATCGTCGGCGAGGCGCGTTCGCGTGCCGAGGGTCTGGAGCGTGACGCCCGTGCCAAGGCCGACGCCCTGGAGCGGGACGCGCAGGAGAAGCACCGCGTCGCGATGGGCTCCCTGGAGTCCGCCCGTGCCACGCTGGAGCGCAAGGTCGAGGACCTGCGCGGCTTCGAACGCGAGTACCGCACCCGCCTGAAGTCGTACCTGGAGTCGCAGCTGCGTCAGCTGGAGACCCAGGCCGACGACTCGCTGGCCCCGCCGCGCACTCCGGCGACCGCGTCCCTCCCGCCGTCCCCGGCGCCCTCCATGGCTCCGGCCGGCGCGAGCGCTCCGTCCTACGGCGGAGGCAACCCGACGATGGGCGGCGCTCCCGCCCCGGCTGCTCCGTCCTACGGCGGCCAGCAGCAGATGTCGCCGGCGATGACCCAGCCGATGGCGCCGGTACGCCCGCAGGGCCCGTCGCCGATGGGCCAGGCGCCCTCGCCCATGCGGGGCTTCCTGATCGACGAGGATGACAACTGACGGCCTGATGGCCAGTAGTACGGCATAGACGTCGGCAGCGTTCAGGGCGGGCCCCGGGTGTGAACCCGGGGCCCGCCCTTTTGCCATGCGCGTTCGTGTCCGCGTCACCGTGTTCGTGCGTACGCAACGCCGAAGGCCCGGTCCCGCCAAGATCTTTGGCGGGACCGGGCCTTCGGTCCGTGAGGTCCTGCGGGTTACGCCTTGCGCAGGCGGAACGTGAGGGTCAGGCCCTCGTCGGTGAACGGCTCGCCGTAGCCGCCGTCCGCCTCGCCCTGAGCGAAGTCGGTCGCCAGCACCTCGTCGGCGATCAGGCCCGCGTGGTCGGTCAGGGCCGCCACCGTCGCCCGGTCCGTGGCCGTCCAGCGCAGTGCGATGCGGTCGGCCACGTCGAGGCCGCTGTTCTTGCGGGCCTCCTGGATCAGGCGGATCGCGTCACGGGCGAGGCCCGCGCGGCGGAGCTCCTCGGTGATCTCCAGGTCCAGGGCGACCGTCGCGCCCGAGTCGGAGGCCACCGACCAGCCCTCGCGGGGGGTCTCCGTGATGATGACCTCGTCGGGCGCGAGGGCGATGGTCTCGCCGTCGACCTCGACCGAGGCCGTGCCCTCGCGCAGCGCCAGCGACAGGGCGGCCGCGTCCGCGTGCGCGACGGCCTTGGCCACGTCCTGGACGCGCTTGCCGAACCGCTTGCCCAGCGCCCGGAAGTTGGCCTTGGCCGTGGTGTCCACCAGGGACCCGCCGACCTCGCTCAGCGTCGCCAGGGACTCGACGTTCAGCTCCTCCGTGATCTGCGCGCGCAGTTCGGAGTCCAGCGTCTCGAAGCCCGTCGCCGCGATCAGCGCGCGGGACAGCGGCTGACGCGTCTTGACGCCCGACTCCGCGCGCGTGGCACGGCCCAGCTCCACCAGGCGGCGCACCAGCACCATCTGCTTCGACAGCTCCGGGTCGATGGCGGTGAGGTCCGCCTCCGGCCAGGACGACAGGTGGACCGACTCCGGAGCGCCCGGGGTGACCGGGACGATCAGGTCCTGCCAGACCCGCTCGGTGATGAACGGGGTCAGCGGGGACATCAGCTGCGTGACCGTCTCGACGACCTCGTGCAGCGTGCGCAGCGCCGCCTTGTCGCCCTGCCAGAAGCGGCGGCGCGAGCGGCGCACGTACCAGTTCGACAGGTCGTCGACGAAGGCGGACAGCAGCTTGCCGGCGCGCTGGGTGTCGTAGGCGTCCAGCGCCTGGGTGACCTGGTCGGTGAGGGCGTGCAGTTCGGACAGCAGCCAGCGGTCCAGGACCGGGCGGTCGGCCGGGGCCGGGTCGGCCTCGGACGGGGCCCAGTTCGACGTACGGGCGTACAGGGCCTGGAAGGCGACCGTGTTCCAGTACGTCAGGAGCGTCTTGCGGACGACCTCCTGGATCGTGCCGTGGCCCACGCGACGGGCCGCCCACGGGGAGCCGCCGGCCGCCATGAACCAGCGGACCGCGTCGGCGCCGTGCCGGTCCATGAGCGGGATCGGGTCCAGGGTGTTGCCCAGGTGCTTGGACATCTTGCGGCCGTCCTCGGCGAGGATGTGGCCGAGGCAGACGACGTTCTCGTACGACGACTTGTCGAAGACCAGCGTGCCGACCGCCATCAGCGTGTAGAACCAGCCGCGGGTCTGGTCGATGGCCTCGCAGATGAACTGCGCCGGGTAGCGGGTCTCGAACAGCTCCTTGTTCTTGTACGGGTAGCCCCACTGCGCGAACGGCATCGAACCCGAGTCGTACCAGGCGTCGATCACCTCGGGCACGCGCGTGGCCGTCTTTCCGCAGCCGCCCTGCGGGCAGGCGAAGGTGACGTCGTCGATGAACGGGCGGTGCGGGTCCAGGCCCGACTGGTCCGTGCCGGTCAGCTCCGACAGCTCCGCGAGGGATCCGGCGCAGGTGAGGTGGTCGTCCTCGCAGCGCCAGATCGGCAGCGGGGTGCCCCAGTAGCGGTTGCGGGACAGGGCCCAGTCGATGTTGTTGTTCAGCCAGTCGCCGTACCGGCCGTTCTTGACCGTGTCCGGGAACCAGTTGGTGCCCTCGTTCTCCGCGAGGAGGCGGTCCTTGATCTCCGTGGTGCGGATGTACCAGGAGGGCTGCGCGTAGTAGAGCAGCGCGGTGTGGCAGCGCCAGCAGTGCGGGTAGCTGTGCTCGTACGGGATGTGCTTGAAGAGCAGGCCGCGCTCGTCGAGGTCGGCGGTGAGCTTCTCGTCGGCCTTCTTGAAGAAGACGCCGCCGACCAGCGGGACGCCCTCCTCGAAGGTGCCGTCCGGGCGGACCGGGTTCACGACCGGCAGGCCGTAGGAGCGGCAGACCTTGAGGTCGTCCTCACCGAAGGCGGGGGACTGGTGGACCAGACCCGTGCCGTCCTCGGTGGTGACGTACTCGGCGTTGACGACGAAGTGGGCCTCGGCCGGGAACTCGACCAGCTCGAAGGGGCGCTGGTAGGTCCAGCGCTCCATCTCGGCGCCCGTGAAGGTCTGGCCGGTGGTCTCCCAGCCCTCGCCGAGGGCCTTGGCGACCAGCGGCTCCGCGACGACGAGCTTCTCCTCACCGTTCGTCGCGACGACGTAGGTGACCTCGGGGTGCGCGGCGACCGCGGTGTTGGAGACCAGGGTCCAGGGCGTGGTCGTCCACACCAGGAGCGCGGCCTCGCCGGCCAGCGGGCCGGAGGTGAGCGGGAAACGCACGAAGACCGACGGGTCGACGACCGTCTCGTAGCCCTGCGCCAGCTCGTGGTCGGACAGGCCCGTGCCGCAGCGGGGGCACCAGGGGGCGACGCGGTGGTCCTGGACGAGCAGGCCCTTGTTGAAGATCTCCTTCAGCGACCACCAGACCGACTCGATGTACTCGGGGTCCATCGTGCGGTACGGGTCCTGGAGGTCGGTCCAGTAGCCCATGCGGGTCGTGAGCGCCTCGAAGGCGTCCGTGTGCCGGGTCACCGACTCGCGGCACTTCTCGTTGAACTCCGCGATGCCGTACGCCTCGATGTCCTGCTTGCCGGAGAAGCCCAGCTCCTTCTCGACGGCGAGCTCCACCGGGAGGCCGTGGCAGTCCCAGCCGGCCTTGCGGGCGACGTGGTAGCCGCGCATGGTGCGGAAGCGGGGGAAGACGTCCTTGAAGACGCGGGCCTCGATGTGGTGGGCGCCCGGCATGCCGTTGGCGGTGGGCGGGCCCTCGTAGAACACCCATTCGGGGCGGCCCTCGGACTGCTCCAGGGTCTTGGCGAAGATCTTCTGCTCGCGCCAGAAGTCGAGCACCGCGTGCTCGAGGGCGGGCAGGTCGACCTGGGCGGGCACCTGGCGGTACGTCGGCGATGTCATCAGCGGGCTTCCTCCGGCGGACTTGCTGCCTTCCGTCCGGAGGGACGAGAGCTACGTCTGCCTGCGCCGCCTTCGGCGCGCTCCCGCGGTACCACCCTCCTTGGCCCTCCGGCACGGGGTGTGCGCCGGTGAGCCCCCTCATTGGGGTCGCGATGCCGGGTCTACCGGCCGCTGCGCTCGGCTGCGGCGTTCTTCCGGCGGCTCCGGGGTGATCTTCACAGCGCGCTCACCCCCGGGCTCACACCGTCCCCGGGTCGCTCTGGGCTGCGTACGCCGCTACTCGTCCCCATCCACGCTTTTCGCTCCGCCCAGTGTACGGCGCCGCGCGGACGGCGGCCGACCGGATTTCCGGGCCGTCGGCCGTGCGGGCACCGGGCGGGGTGCGAAATGGGTTTGATAACCCTAATGGGGTGGTATAGGTGTTCGGATCCTGGGACGTCAGGCTCGGCGGATTACCGGGCGGGGAGCTGGGCACAACGGATGCAGGTTCGCCGCGGCGTGCGCGAGGCGGGCGAATCAGGCGGTGTGCCCCGTTGCCGCGGGACTCGAGTCGATTTATCGTCCCAGCACGATTCGCGAGCAAGATCACAATATGTGAAGGGGCCGCGGCCATGGTGGCGAAGAAGACCGCCGTACAGCAGCCGGCGTCCGGCAGGTCCGCGGAGGCCTCCGGCGGCGCGGCCAAGGACGTGGGCGGGAAGAAGTCCACGCAGGGGGGCTCGGCGCGGCGCGCGGCGAAGGAGGGCCGGGGCAAGGCGGCCGGGGGCACGTCATCCGGGGTGAGGTCGTCCGGGGCCGGGTCGTCCGGGGCCGGGTCGTCCGGGCCTGAGCGGCCAGGGGCCGGGCAGCCTCGGGCCGAGGTGGCCGGCACCGAGCGGAGCGCGACCGAGGCGGCATCGGCCGAGGCGTCGGCGGCGAAGGCACCGGCCGGGAAGGCGGCGGGGAAGGCATCGGCCGGGAAGGCGGCGGCGAAGGCATCGGCGCACGAGGGGTCGGCCAGGGCGTCGGCGGCGCAGGCGCCGGTGAGGAAGACACAGGCCAGGGCTTCGACCCGCGACGCACCAGCCGACGCACCAGCGGAGAAGGAGTCGGCCGAGGCGTCGGCGGCGAGGGCGCCGGCCGACAAGGCGGCCGGGAAGAAGGCGGCCGGGAAGAAGGCGGCCGTCAGGAAGACCGCCTCGGCCGAGGAGACCGCCTCGGCCGAGAAGGCCGCCCCTGCTGGTAAGGCGGCTGTCAGGAAGACGGCCCCGGCCCGGAAGGCCACCGCCGAGGAGACCGCCCCGGCCGGTGAGGCCGCCGCCCGGAAGGCGGCGGGCAGAGCGGGAGGCAAGGCGGCGGGCGCCGGGAAGGCCGCCGCCAAGAAGGCCCCGGCCCGGAAGGCCGCCGGAGGCAAGAGCACCACCAGGAGCGCGGCCGGGAAGGGCGCTGCCCGGACCGGCGCGGTCACACAGGACACGGCCGCGAGCAGCACGGCCAAGAAGGCGGGTGCGGCAAAGGCCGCGCAGCAGACGGGAGCGACGACGGTGGTTGCGAAGAAGACTCCTGGCACGGCCACGGCGGCGAAGACGGCCGTCCCCAAGGCACGGGTCGCCGCGGCGGAGCCCGGTGAGCTCGCGGTACGCCCGGGCGAAGACCCCTGGACGGCGGAGGAGGTCGAGGAGGCGCGCGCCGAGCTGACGTCCGAGGAGACCCGGCTGCGCGAGGAGATCACGTCGTCGGAGCGGTCGCTGGCCGGTCTGATGCGGGACTCCGGGGACGGCGCGGGCGACGACCAGGCGGACACCGGCACCAAGAACATCACCCGTGAGCACGAGCTGGCCCTGGCCGCCAACGCGCGGGAGATGCTCCTCCAGACCGAGCGCGCCCTGGAACGCCTGCACGCGGGCACCTACGGCCTGTGCGAGAACTGCGGCAACGCCATCGGCAAGGCCCGCATGCAGGCCTTCCCCCGGGCCACCCTCTGCGTGGAGTGCAAGCAGAAACAGGAGCGCCGGTACTGACCGGTCGCCGAATGCCTCCTGAGCACGTACGACGTGCGGGGTGTGCCGTACCCTCGTCCTCAGTCAGGCACCTAGGTTGAGGGACTCACGTGGCAGAGGCGGAGCGCATCATCGGTACGCCGGACACACCGGACGCGGCCGGGGGCGGCAAGGAGCGACCCGACTCCGAGGGCACCCCGCCCGGCGAGTCCGCAGCCGGGCGGCCCCGGGGCCGGCGCCGGATCGCGGTGCTGTTCGCCGTCGCCTCGATCGCGTACGCCCTCGATCTGATCAGCAAGCTGATCGTGGTGGCCAAGCTGGAGCACCACCCGCCCATCGAGATCGTCGGGGACTGGCTGAGGTTCGAGGCGATCCGCAACGCGGGGGCGGCCTTCGGCTTCGGCGAGGCCTTCACCGTGATCTTCACGATGATCGCGGCGGCGGTGATCGTGGTGATCGCCCGCCTGGCGCGCAAGCTCTACAGCCTGCCCTGGGCGATCGCGCTCGGCCTGCTGCTCGGCGGTGCGCTGGGCAACCTCACCGACCGGATCTTCCGGGCGCCGGGCGTCTTCGAGGGCGCGGTCGTGGACTTCATCGCGCCCAAGGGCTTCGCCGTCTTCAACCTGGCCGACTCGGCGATCGTGTGCGGCGGCATCCTGATCGTGCTGCTGTCGTTCAAGGGCCTCGACCCGGACGGGACCGTCCACAAGGACTGAGCGCGCGTACAGCCCTGTCGGAGCCGTCCGGCATACTCGACGGGTGAGCACGCTTCCCGAGATCCGTACCCTGCCCGTGCCCGACGGCCTGGAGGGCGAGCGCGTCGACGCCGCCATCTCCCGCATGTTCGGCTTCTCCCGTACCAAGGCGGCCGAGCTCGCCGCCGCGGGGAAGGTCACGGTCGACGGGTCGGTGGTCGGCAAGTCGGAGCGCGTGCACGGCGGCGCCTGGCTGGAGGTCGAGATGCCGCAGGCGCCCGCGCCGGTGCAGGTCGTCGCCGAGCCGGTCGAGGGCATGGAAATCGTGCACGACGACGATGACGTGGTCGTGATCGTCAAGCCCGTCGGCGTCGCCGCGCACCCCTCGCCGGGCTGGACCGGGCCGACCGTGATCGGGGGCCTGGCCGCCGCCGGGTACCGGATCTCCACCTCCGGCGCCGCCGAGCGCCAGGGCATCGTGCACCGGCTCGACGTGGGCACCTCGGGGCTGATGGTCGTGGCCAAGTCGGAGCGGGCGTACACCTCGCTCAAGCGCCAGTTCAAGGAGCGCACGGTCGACAAGCGGTACCACACGCTCGTCCAGGGCCACCCCGACCCGACCAGCGGCACCATCGACGCGCCCATCGGCCGGCACCCCCAGCACGACTACAAGTGGGCCGTCACCGCCGAGGGCAAGCCGTCCGTCACGCACTACGACCTCATCGAGGCGTTTCGCGCGGCCTCGCTGCTCGACGTGAAGCTGGAGACCGGCCGCACGCACCAGATCCGCGTCCACATGGCCGCCCACCGGCACCCCTGCGTCGGTGACCTCACCTATGGCGCCGACCCGACGCTCGCCAAGCGCCTGGGCCTGAGCCGCCAGTGGCTGCACGCGGTGCGGCTCGGCTTCGAGCACCCCGGGGACGGGCAGTGGGCCGAGTTCTCCTGCGACTACCCGGAGGATTTGCAGAAGGCCCTGGAGCAGGTCCGCGAGGAGACGTACGGGTGAGCATCCCGTACGTGGTGCGGGTCGCCCGGGACCCTGCCGACCGTGAGGCGTGCTTCGCGGTGCGCAAGGAGGTCTTCGTCGGTGAGCAGGGCGTCCCGGAGGACCTGGAGTACGACGCGTACGACGCCGGCGCGGTCCACGTCCTGGCGGTCCGTGAGGACGGCGTGCCGCTCGGGACGGGGCGGCTGCTGCACGGCGAGGCGGCCATGGCGCAGACCGGCGCCGGCCCGTCCGTGGGCTCCCTCGGCCGGCTCGCCGTGACGGGATCCGCTCGCGGGCACGGCGTCGGTGCCGCCCTGGTGCGGGCCATCGAGGACGCTGCCCGAGCGCGAGGGCTCGCGGCCGTGGACCTGCACGCGCAGACGCACGCGCTCGGCTTCTACGCGCGGCTCGGTTATGAGCCGTACGGGCCCGAGTACGTGGAGGCGGGCATTCCGCACCAGGGGATGCGGCGTTCGCTTTAGCCCTTCATGCCGGGTGCCGAAACGGTTTGTCCCGGAAGTTGCGTGGCAGGCTTGAGGTCAGTCGTGTGAACATTTGACCGTTGTGGAGCGCTGACCGTGGATCAGTTGGCCCTGCTGTTCGTGCTGCTGCTCGGGGCCGTGATCAGTGTCCCCATGGGGGACCGGTTCAAGGTGCCCGCCCCGGTGCTGATGACGCTCCTCGGGATAGTCCTCGCGCTGCTGCCGTTCGTGCCGAACGTCGAGATCGCGCCGGACCTGATCCTGCCGCTGCTGCTGCCGCCCCTGCTGTACGCCGCCGTGCGGCGCACGTCCTGGCGGCAGTTCGCGGCGAACAGGAGGCCGATCTTCCTGCTGGCCGTGGCGCTGGTGTTCGTCACGATGGCCTGCGTGGCCGCCGTCGCCGACGCGATCGTGCCGGGGCTGCCGCTCGCCGCGGCCTTCGCGCTGGGCGCGCTGGTGGCGCCGCCGGACCCGGTCGCGGCGACCGCCGTGGCCGGGCAGCTGGGACTGCCGCGCCGACTGGTGTCGATCCTGGAGGGCGAGGGCCTGTTCAACGACGTGACGGCCATCGTCCTCTACCACGTGGCGATCGCGGCCGCCGTCAGCGGGACGTTCTCGCCCTGGAAGGCCGGGCTCGATCTGGTGCTGTCGGCCGTGGTGGCGGTGGCCGTGGGCCTCGCGCTGGGCTGGGGCGCGAACAAGCTGATGGAGGTGCTCGGCGACGCCACCCTGCAGGTCGGGCTGACCCTGCTGGTGCCGTACGCCTCGTACGTCATGGCCGAGGAGCTGCACGGGTCCGGCGTGCTCGCCGTGCTCACCACCGCACTGTTCCTCGCGGAGTACGGCTCCGACGCCGACGACGTCATGACGCGGCTGGCCGGGCACACGTTCTGGAACATCGTCGACACGCTCGTCACCGGCGTCGCGTTCGGGCTGGTCGGTCTCGAGCTGCACAACGCGATCCGCACGGCCTCCGGGCGGTGGGGCGAGCTGCTGGGCTGGGCGGCGGTGGTGGTGGTCGTCGTCGTGTTCGCCCGGCTGCTGTGGCTGCTGCCGGCGACCTGGCTGACCAAACGGCTGCACGCGCGGCGGGACTACGACGAGGACATTCCGGTGAGCTGGCGCGAGACCGTGGTGATGTGGTGGTCGGGGATGCGCGGGGTGGCCTCGGTCGCGCTGGTGCTGGCCATTCCGCTGGAGACCGATGCCGGCGCGCCGTTCCCCAGCCGGGACGAGATCATCTTCATCGCGTTCGGGGTGATCATGGCGACGCTGGTGCTGCAAGGGCTGACCCTGCCGTGGCTGGTGCGCCTGCTCGGGGTGAAGGCCGACACGGACCGGGAGAAGGAGTTCGCGAAGGAACTGGCGATCCGGGCGGCCAAGGCGGCGAAGCAGCGGCTGCGGGAGATCGAGGGGACCGAGGACCTGCCGGAGGACCTGTCCGAGCAGATGCTGCGGCGGGCCTACGACATCGGGGTGCGGATCAGCCCCGAGCTGGCCGAGGACGAGCGGCGGGAGGCGTACCGGGAGGGGGCCCGGCGGGTGAAGCGGGTGCGGCGGATCCAGCAGGAGATGCTGAGCGCGGCGCGGCACGAGGTACTGGCGGCGCGCAGCGAGCCCGGGGCGGATCCCGAGGTGGTCGACCGGGTTCTGCGGCACCTGGACGTGCGCAGTCTGCGGTGAGGGCGGCGGCAGCGGCCGCCGGTTTGACCTCGGGCGGCCGGGGCGTCGTAGGGTCGTTGGTATGGTACGGAATGTAGTAATCAGTGGTGGAGGAACGGGAATTGGGCTCGCGGCGGCCCGGGTGTTCGCCGCGGACGGGGATCGGGTGCTGCTGCTCGGGCGGCGGGCAGAGGTGCTGGAGAAGGCCGGGGTGCCCGGCGCGCTGACGTACGCCGCCGATCTCGCCGAGCCGGAGGACGTGCGCGGTGTCGCCGCCTTCGTGGAACGGGAGTTGGGGGCCGTGGACGTGCTCGTGCACAGCGCCGGGGGCAACGGGCTGCTCGAACCGGACCCCCCGGGCGACGATCCGCTCGCGGCCGTCGCGCACAGCTGGAGCGTGAACTTCCGGCTCAACACCCTGACGGCGGTGCTGCTCACCGAGGCGCTGAAGCCGCGGCTCGCCGAGCCCGGCGGGCGCGTGCTGTTCCTCGGCTCCATCGCCGCCTACCGCGGGTCCGGGAGCGGGGCGTACGCGGCGGCCAAGGCGGGGCTGCACCCTTACGCCCACGACCTGGCCCGGGAGCTGGGTCCGCGTGGCATCACCGCGAACGTGGTGGCGCCCGGGTACATCGAGGACACCGAGTTCTTCGGGGACGTGATGGCGGAGGAACGGCGGGCGCGGCTCATCGGTGAGACCTCGAACGGCCGGGCCGGCACCCCGGGGGACGTCGCCGCGACCCTGCACTGGCTGGCCTCCCCGGGCGCCGGGCACATCACCTCGCAGATCATCCAGGTCAACGGCGGCGCCGAGCGCGGCCACTGACCGGCGGAAGGCAGGAGGGGCTCCCCGCAGCACGCGGGGAGCCCCTCCTGCCTTCCGGGTGCGGGATCAGCGCTCCGGCCGTCCCGAGTTGTGGTTGCCGTGGTAGCGGCGCTGCTGGGCCGGGACGCCGTCCGGCGACGAGCGGTGGCCGTTGCCGTTGAGGGACGGCGGCAGGATCGCGTCGGCCGTGTTGACCCGGGGCAGGGCGTACGGATGCTTGTCGGCCAGCCAGCGCAGCATCTGCTCGCGGACCGTGACCCGTACCGTCCAGATGTCGTCCGCGTCCTTGGCCGTCACCAGGGCCCGCACCTGCATGGTGCTCGGGGTGGAGTCCGTGACCGACAGGTTGTAGGCGCGGCCGTCCCAGGCCGGGCACTCGCGCAGGATGTCGCGGAGCTTGTCGCGCATCGCCTCCACGGGGGCGGAGTGGTCGACGTGCCAGAAGACGATGCCCGTCATCTGGGGGCTGCCGCGCGACCAGTTCTCGAACGGCTTGGACGTGAAGTACGACACCGGCATGGTGATGCGCCGCTCGTCCCAGGTGTGGACGGTCAGGAAGGTCAGGGTGATCTCCTCGACCGTGCCCCACTCGCCGTCCACCACCACCGTGTCCCCGATGCGGACCATGTCGCCGAAGGCGATCTGGAACCCCGCGAACATGTTGCTCAGCGTGGACTGCGCGGCGACACCGGCGACGATGCCGAGGATGCCGGCCGAGGCCAGCAGCGAGGCGCCCGCCGCCTTGAACGCCGGGAAGGTCAGCAGCATCGTCGCCACCGCCACCACACCGACGATCGCGGACACGACCCGCATGATCAGCGTCGCCTGGGTGCGCACCCGGCGGACCCTGGCCGGGTCACGATGTGCCCGGGCACTGGCGTACCGGCTGTACGACGTCTCCACGATCGCCGCCGTGATACGGATGACCAGCCAGGCGGCCGACCCGATCAGGATCAGGGTCAGCGTCCGGCCGACTCCGTCGGCGCGGCTCTCCAGCAGGTCCGCCTCGTCGTAGGACCCTCTCAGCAGGGCCGCGAAGAGGACGAGCATGTAGGGGATGCGGCCACGGCGGAGCAGACCCCACAGCGGGGTCTCGTGGTGCCGTTCGTCGGCCTTGCGCAGCAGGAAGTCGGTGGCCCAGCCGATCACCAGCGTGAGCACGACCGAGCCACCGACCACGATCAGCGGTCGTAGCAGGTTCTCCATGCCACCGAACCTAACCGGCCATCGGGGTGCATGAACATGTGACTTCCGCTGCGTCGTGGGTAGTGCCGGGATCCCGGCTTGTCACACCCGGCTGGCACCATGGCCTCATGAACATCATGTTGTTCCACTCGACCCAGGGTCTGCGGCCCGCGGTGCTCCAGGCCGCTGACAGACTGCGCGCGGCCGGACACGAGGTGTGGACGCCCGACCTCTTCGAGGGGCATACCTTCGACACGGTCGAGGAGGGCATGCAGCAGCAGGAGAAGATCGGCAAGGAGGAGCTGCTGAAGCGGGCCGTGCTGGCCGCCGCTCCCTACTCCGAGCGCGGGCTGGTGTACGCCGGGTTCTCGCTCGGCGCCTCCATCGCGCAGACCCTCGCCCTCGGGGACGACAAGGCACGCGGCCTGCTGCTCCTGCACGGCACGTCGGACATCGCGCCGGACGTCACGGCCGAGGACCTGCCGGTCCAGCTGCACGTGGCCGAGCCGGACCCCTTCGAGACGGACGACTGGCTCAGCGCCTGGTACCTCCAGATGAGCCGCACCGGCGCCGACGTCGAGGTGTACCGGTACGCCGGGGCCGGCCACCTGTACACCGACCCCGACCTGCCGGACTACGACGAGGAGGCCGCCGAGGCCACCTGGCGGGTGGCGCTCGGCTTCCTCGAAACCCTGTAGCGGCGGTTACACCGGCTCGTAGGAGCGCTCGACCTTCTGCGTGCCGCTGCGGGTGCGGTACGAGCGGGACCACTTGGCCGTCGCGTCGCGCTTCGCGCGGTCCGAGACGACGTAGAAGTCCATCTGCGCGCGCTCGGCGGTGATGTCCAGGACGCCGAATCCGTGCCGGTCGGTGTCGACCCAGTGGACATGGCGGTTGGCGGCGCGGATGACCGGCGAGGCGACCGCGGAGACCGTGCCCTCCGGCACCTTGACGATGTCGTCGAGGTTGTCGGAGGTGACCGACGTGACGACGAACTCCGTGGCGGCCGACGGGGACAGCGGATACGTACCGGCGTCCACCGGCACGTCGTTCGCCCAGGCCATGTGGATGTCGCCGGTGAGGAAGACGGTGTTGCGGATCGCGTTCGTCCGCAGGTGCGCCAGGATCTCGCGGCGGTCGTCGGTGTAGCCGTCCCACTGGTCGGTGTTGAGGGCGAGGCCCTCCTGGGGCAGGCCCAGCAGCTTGGCCAGCGGCTTCAGCAGGTCGGCGGAGAGCGAGCCGATGGCGAACGGCGAGATCATCACCGAGTTGCCGACCAGGCGCCAGGTGGTGTCGGAGGACGTCAGCCCCGCCTTGAGCCAGTCGAGCTGGGCGCGGCCGGTGAGCGTGCGGTCCGGGTCGTCGACCTCGCCGTTGCCCACCTTGACCTGCTGCGAGCGGAAGGAGCGCAGGTCCAGCAGGGAGAGGTCGGCCAGCTTGCCGAAGCGCAGCCGGCGGTAGGTGGTGCCCGCGATCGCCGGGCGCACCGGCATCCACTCGAAGTACGCCTGCTTGGCGGCGGCCTGACGGGCGGACCAGGTGCCCTCGGCGCCCTCCGTGTGGTTCTCGGCGCCGCCCGCGAAGGCGTCGTTGGCGAACTCGTGGTCGTCCCAGATCGCGACGACCGGGGCCGTGGCGTGCAGCGCCTGGAGGTCCGGGTCGGTCTTGTAGCGGGCGTGCCGGGCGCGGTAGTCGGCGAGCGTGACGATCTCGTGCGCCGGGGTGTGCGGGCGGACGACCTTGCCGCGGGTGCCGTACTCGCCGGTGCCGTACTCGTAGATGTAGTCACCCAGGTGCAGCCAGGCGTCCAGGTCGCCGCGGGCCGCGAGGTGCCGGTAGGGGGAGAAGTAGCCGGCCTCCCAGTTGGCACACGAGACGACGCCGAAGCGCAGGCCCGGGACGGGCGCGTCGTGCGCGGGGGCGGTGCGGGTGCGTGCGGTGGGGGAGTCGGTGCCGCCGGCGGAGAAGCGGAACCAGTAGTCGGTGCCCGGCTTGAGGCCGCGGATGTCGGCCTTCACGGTGTGGTCGGAGGCGGCCGTGGCGGTGGTCGAACCCTTGGCGACGACGGTGGTGAACGCCTTGTCCTCGGCGACGGTCCAGCTCACTTCGGTGTCCGGGCCGGCTCCGGAGCCGGGTATCGCCTCCGGTACCGGAGTGACGCGGGTCCACAGCAGGACGCCGTCCGGCAGCGGGTCCCCGGAGGCTACGCCGTGCAGGAAGGCGGGAGCCTGGTCGACGGCGCGCGCGGGCAGGGTCGCCGCCAGCGGGCCTGCCAGGACAGCGGTCGCCGCCGCGGCCTTGACGACCGTACGGCGGCGCGGGGTGAGGGAGTTGATGCCCTCTGACGTATTCGACGATCTGTATCGACTGGTCACGACCGATCAGGTTACTGGTCGGTATGGGCAGGAGCGGGCGAACTCCGGAAGTTCGCCCGCTCTTCACATGCCGACCGGCTGCTGACCAGCCGTCACTTCTTGAGGGCCTCGCCCACGACCCGGTTGAAGTCGGCCACCGTCATCAGCGGGGTGCCCTGGCTGTCGGCGGTGAGCTGCTTGCCGTCCATGGCGAAGCCCGGGGTGCCCTTCACGCCTTCCTTGTTGTCGTCGAAGGCCTTCGACATGGCCATCGCCCAGGCGTCGTAGGTGCCCTTCTCGACCGCGTCCTGGAACTTCTTGTTGTCCTTCAGCTCGGGGACGGTGTTCGCGACCTTGATGAGGTAGCTGTCGTCCTTGAACTTGTCGGTCGTCTCCTCCGGGTGGTACTTCGCCGAGTACAGCGCGGCCTTGTAGTCGAGGAACGCCGCGTCGCTCACGTTCAGGGCGGCGCCCAGGGCGCTCAGCGCGTTCTTGGAGCCCTCGCCGTTGTCCTTGTCGTCGATGAAGGTGGCGCCGACGAACTGCATCTTGTACTTGCCGTCGTCGATGTCCTTCTTCACGGTCGGGCCGACCGTCTGCTCGAACTGGGCGCACACGGGACAGCGCGGGTCCTCGTAGATCTTCAGCGTCTTCTTCGCCGAGTCCTTGCCGATGACGACCGTGGTGCCGTCGGTGCCCGTGGTGTTGGCCGGCGTGACGACCTTCTCGTCCTTGACCGCCTCCCAGTGGGTGGGCTTGTTGACCTGGACGACGGCGTAGCCGATGCCGCCGGCTATCGCCAGGACGCCGACGATCGAGCAGGCGACGATGACCTGCCGCTTCGTCTTCGCCCGCTTGGCCTCGCGCTCACGCTCGACGCGCAGCCGCTCGCGTGCCGCCGTCTTCGCCGCCTGGCTGTTCCGCTTGCTCATGGTGATGTTCTCCGTGGGGGACGCGCACACCTGTGTGTGCGGGATACGTAGAGGGACTGCTGGTGCTCGAAAGGGCCGCGGGGAAGGCGCAGGAGCCCTCGGCGACGCCGGGTGCCTTACGCGAAGGCGGGTGAGCGCGGCGGTCCGCGCCGCCCCAGGGAGTGCGCGAGGATCCGGTCGCGGGCGCTGGGGGTGCGGTCCGCGGCACGCGCCGGCAGGCGCCGCCCGGCCGGAGCCCGCTCCACCGCGAC
>NZ_WWIC01000026.1:0-1065 GCF_009872555.1 Streptomyces sp. SID5643 | reverse complement strand
GAGGTGGCGCCGGCGGAGCTGGACGCCGCCGTCGCCGAAGCCACGCAGTACGCGTTCGACCTGGCCTCCGAGGTACCGATCCGGGCGTGGCTGTTCGACGCCGGGTCGGACGTGCAAGTGCTTGTGCTCGTGGTCCATCACATCGCCAGCGACGGCTGGTCGAGAGGCCCGCTCGCACGCGACCTCTCGACGGCATACGAGGCACGGCGAGCGGGGCGGCCCCCGCAGTGGGAGCCCCTGCCGGTCCAGTACGCCGACTACACGCTGTGGCAGCGCGAAATGCTGGGCGACGAGAACGACCCCGAGAGCGTGATCTCCCGGCAGATCGCCTTCTGGCGCGAGACGCTGGCCGGCGCACCGCAGGAGCTCGCGCTGCCGTTCGACCGGCCGCGCCCGGCCGTGGCCTCCCACCGCGGGCACCGGGTACCGCTGGAGATCCCGGCGGATGTGCACGCACGGCTGGCGGAGCTGGCACGCGCCGAGGGCGCGACCATGTTCATGGTGCTCCAGGCCGCACTGGCCGTGCTCCTCTCCCGCCTCGGCGCGGGCACCGACATCCCGATCGGCACCACGGTGGCCGGGCGCATGGACGTCGCGCTGGACGACCTGGTCGGCTTCTTCGTCAACACCCTGGTGATCCGCACGGACCTGTCGGACGACCCGACCTTCCGTGCGGCACTGGGCCGGGCGCGCACCGAGGGATGGGCCGCGCTCGAGCACCAGGACGTTCCCTTCGAGAGGCTCGTGGAAGAGCTGGCCCCGGCCCGGTCGCTGGCCCGGCACCCGCTGTTCCAGGTGCAACTGAACCTGCAGAACAACACCCAGGCCGTACTGGACCTGAAGGGTGTCAGCACGGGCGGCATGGCTGCGGCGGCGACAGCGGCCAAGTTCGACGTGGAAGTGTCGGCAGGTGAGACGTTCGACGCCGACGGGGCCCCGGCGGGACTGCGCGGGGTCGTGATCGCGGCAACGGACCTGTTCGACATCGAAACGGCCGAGCGGTTCGCGGAGTGCTGGGTCCGGGTGCTGGAGGCGGTGGCGGCCGATCCGGAGCTGCGGTTGAGC
>NZ_WWIC01000225.1:0-36664 GCF_009872555.1 Streptomyces sp. SID5643 | reverse complement strand
GAAGCCGCCGGCGGCCCGGCGCACGACCCGGCGGCGGCGCCGCGGACCGGCCTCCTCGGCGGAGTCGGTAGCCTCGGCGACGGTTTCGGCGGGGGCCTCGGCAGCGGGGGCGGGCTCGGCGGCGGTCTCGGAGGCGGTGGCCTCGGCCGCGCGGGCGGGCTCGGCGGCGGGGTTCTCGGTCACAGGTGCCTTCGCCTCCTCGGCAGTGCCCTCCACCGCGTCCGCGGCGGAAGGCGCCCCGGCGGGCGCGGACGCCCGCCGCGAGGCACGCCGGCGAGTCCGGCGCGGAGCAGCCTCTTCAGCGGCCTCGGCACCTTCGGCGGTGCCGTCGGCGACGACGGCAGGCTCCGGGCCGTCGGCCTGCGCCGGGGCCGCGACCGTCTCGGCGGCCTCCGCCGGAGCGGCGGCGGGCGAGGTCACGGTGCGCGTGGCGCGGCGCCGGGTGCGCTTGGGGGCGGCGTCCTCGGACGCTTCGGCGGAGGTGGAGGCGGCGGGGGCGACGGCCTCGGCCGGCTCGGTGGCCGGAGTGCCGGCGGTCACCGGGACCACGGTCTCGGCCGCCTCGGCGGCCTCCGGAGCACCGGCGGGTGCGGAGGCACGGCGCACGGCGCGCCGCCGCTTGGGCGGGGCGGGCGCGGCGGCCTCGTCGCTCTCGACGGCCCCGGGAGCCTGCTCCGCCTCGGCAACGGCTTCCTCGACCTCGTCGGCCTCCACGACGTCGGCCACTGCGACGTCGGTCGCGAGGTCCTCGGGCTCGGCGGCCGGTATGGCCGGCGCGACGGTCTCCGCCGACGCGTCCGAGGAGGCACCGGTGGGCGGACCCGCCGGGCGGGACGCGGCACGCCGCCGCCGGCGGGGCGGCAGGGTGTCGCTGGGAGTGTTCTGTTCGGAACCCTCGGTGGGTTCGGTCGGTTCGAGCATGCGGGCTTATCTCCCGTCAGGCTCCCGGGCGCCGCGCCTGGTCCGGCGATGCCGGTGACGTCCGCGGCGCGCGCTGTGCGCGTTCGCCGCCGTCCGGGGCGCGGGCGCCGCACGGGAGCTCTCTGTGTCCTGTCTCGCCGGTTCCGTACGCCGAATGCGTACGGCCTGGCGAAAGTCTTCTGGTCGGTACGCTGCCCGACCCAGGTGGCTCCCGAGTCCGAGGGCGGCGCTACGACGTCCGTCCCTACGCGGGACCTTCCTTACACCGGCGCCGTCGCGGCGGCAGTCGGTTCGGCCGTTGAGTGGGCCTCGACTGCCTCGCGGTCGGGCGCGAGCGGGTCGGTCACCGTGCCGGTCTCTTCATCGAACAGCCCCTGCGCCAGCCTGGTCACCGCTGCTGGGACCGGCGGCGCCAGGTCGGCCACGGCGCGGAGACCGGACAGGACGTCGTCGGGTCGTACGGCAGGCGTCACGTGCCGAACAACCAGCCGCAGTATCGCACAGGGCTGGTCGGTCGGCCTATCAGCCTGCGAACTGTGCGTTTCCGTGACGTCGCGGACCTCCAGGCTCGCAACCGCGGCGCGGGCGTCGAACGTACGGACGCCGTTCTTGGCGAGGCGCTGGACCTCGACGGTCTCGGCCGCGTTGAAGGCGTCCGCCGCTCGGCGGGCCTCCTCCGGCGGCACTCCGTCCAGCCGGAGCTCCCACACGGAAGCCGTCAGCCGGTCGGCGAGCCCCGAGGTGCGTGCCTCGACCGCCTCGGTGATGTCGAGCCCGGTGGGCAGCGACTCGTCGAGGAGGGCCCTGAGCTGCTCCGGGTCGCGGGGCGCGGTGAGGGCGATCTCCAGGTACTCCGCCTCACTGCCCGTGCCGGTGGGTGCGGCATTGGCGTACGACACCTTCGGGTGCGGTGTGAAGCCCGCCGAGTAGGCCATCGGCACCTCGGCACGGCGCAACGCACGCTCGAAGGCGCGCTGGAAGTCACGGTGGCTGGTGAACCGGAGGCGGCCGCGCTTGGTGTAACGCAGTCGGATGCGCTGCACCGCGGGTGCGGGCGGCGGGCCTTCGGGCTGTCGCTTGCCCAGTGTCGTTCAGTCCTTCGTGAGAGCGGTCGTACTGCTACCAAGAGTACGTGGCTCGCGCCCCGAAGGTTCCCTCCGGTCGACCGGCTGCGGCTGCCGCGGCTCGCCGAGGAGCATCCGCCGGAAGTCGGCGCGGGCCTGGCGTGCGGATTCCCGGGCGGCGGACAGTGCCTGCCGGGTGACCCGCCGCACACTGCGGACGGCCTCGGCGGCAGGCCGCAGGACGGCGTCCCGTACGACGTGCCCGACGGGCGTCAGCACACTGCGGTACATCCATCGCACCGGTTCGACGAAGATCCACCGCAAGAGGGTGCCGAGCATGCGCCCGACGGCGAGGGAGATGTGCCCGGCGACGCGCCAGGCGTGACCGAGGGCGTCCCACACCTCCCGGCCGACCACGGCGAGGGCGCGTCCGGCCGGCGTGAGGATCCAGCGCCACAGGGCGAGCGCGGGCAGGACGAACAGGACGCGGGCGATCCAGTACAGGGTGGTGCCGACACCGGCGACGATCATGCTCAGCAGCCACACGAGCCCCTTGCAGCACCAGGCGACCGCGCGGCCGACGGGTGCGAGCACCCAGGTGTGGAGCCGGCGGGCGGGTACGACGACCAGGTACTTCGTGAGCCACGCCACGGCCGTCCAGACGCCGAGGCCGAGCGCGGCGAGCCCGGCGCCTGCCCCCTTCAGCCCCCACATCACCGCGTGTCCGACGGGCGTGAGCAGCCAGGCGTACACCCAGCCGAGTGCGGCTCCCAGCCCTCTGGCGAGCCGGCCGGCCCCGGCGCCGACGCCCCGGGCGACCCATGCGATCACGTGCCCCACGGGGGTCAGCGCATACCGGTACAGCCAGACCAGGGGCACGACGACGAGGACGTGGCCGAGCCACCCGAGGGCCTTGCCCAGCGGGACGACGACGTAGCGCCACAGCCCCACGAACTGCCAGACGAACACCGCCCGCCCGAGCCACAGCAGTGCCCGGCCGAGCGGCCTGAACAGGGTGTCGTTCAGGAACCGTCCGGCCACGACGAGCGCGTCCCACAGCATCCGCACGGGGACGACCAGGACGAGCACGATGATCCGCACAGGAATCCGGATCGCGACGGCGAGACACCCCTCCGGCGCCTCGGGCTCGCGCCGTGCCGTCGGCCCGGCCGGCCGCTCTCGCGGATCGACCCGCGCCTCGGAACCCTCGCGGGGTCGTTTTTCCAGATCCATACCGTCGTAGACGCCTTCAGTGCCCCGTCCGGATCCAGCACCGCACAGTCCCGCCCCGTTCTCCGCAGTTCCCCCGCTCAGCCGCAGGATCATACGGCTCACACGCGGGTGACCTGCGCCTGGAGCAAGATGCTGACGTTGTCCATCAGGCCATTGTCGAGTCGGCCGTAGGGCCGGACGCGGGACCGGCCGTCGAGCCGGAGGTGGGACCGGCCGTCGAGCCGGAGGCGGAGCGGGCCGTGGGGCCGGCCGCCTCCTCCGTCTCCCAGCGCAGCAGATCCCCCGGCTGGCACTCCAGCACCTCGCACAGCGCGGCGAGGGTCGAGAAGCGGACCGCCTTGGCACGGCCGTTCTTGAGGACCGCCAGATTGGCGGGGGTGATGCCGACGCGTTCCGCCAGTTCACCCACGGACATCTTGCGTTTGGCCAGCATCACGTCGATGTCGACGGCGATGGGCATCAGATGACCTCTTCCAGCTCGGCCTGCATCCGGGCCGCCTCGATGTCGCGTGCGACGGCCTGCGCGAGCAGCATCCGCAGCACGAGCACGATCAGCGCGACGCCCAGCACGGCCACGACGACCCCGCACAGCAGCAGGACCACCCCGGGAGCCACGGCCTCACCCGGCGCGAGCACGACCGCGAGCGCGAAGACCAGCAGGGCGGCCGCCACGAACGCGCCGATCACGATGTGCACGTAACGGAAGGCGGCGGTCGAGAACACCGTCCCTCGACGCACCATCGTCACCAGCCGCCACACGCAGACCACGACGACCTGGGCCGTCACGATACCCAGGATCGTGATCACCAGGATCGGAGTGCGCAGATACGCGTACTCGGGCCTGAGCCCGTTCATGTCGACGGCCAGCAGCGGCACCATCACCATCTGCACGAACAGCGACCCCGCGAGCAGCACCACGAGCACCCCGCGCAATCCCGCCACGGCCAGCTTCCCCATCACCACTCCTTCGATCGAGCCACGATGGAAATCTATCGAAACTCGATAGATCCCGCAAGGGCGGGCCCGCGGGGCCACGAACACGTCCAGCGACTGCCGACCGGGGTGTGCGACCCGTGACACCGTGGCAGGAGAGATGCATGCCCGGCACCCGGACCGAGGAGGACGACAGTGGACTGGCGCGTGTTCGCACGGGAGATGGCCTCCATGGCGCGTGACCTGCTCGCCCAGGACTCGGTCGGCGCCACGCTCGAGCACATCACCAGGGCAGCCACGGAGCGGATGCCGGGGTGCGACGCGGCCGGCATCCTCCTCCTCCACGGCAAGAGCGTGGAGACACTGGCGCCCACCCATGACCTGGTCGTCGAGAGCGACCGGTTGCAGGAGCGCCTCGCGGAGGGCCCCTGCTTCGACGCGGCCCGCGCCAGCACCGGTCAACGCGTTTTCCGCATCGCCGACTTCACCGCCGAGCAGCCCCGCTGGCCCGCCTACGCCGAGCAGGCACGCGACCTGGGCGTGGGCAGCATGATGGGCTTCCTGCTCTACACCGAGGACGAGGATCTCGGTGCGCTCGACCTCTACTCGCACCGGCCGGGGGCCTTCACGGACGACAGCGAGACCGCCGGCTGGCTGCTGGCCTCGCACGCGGCGATCGCCTTCTCCAGCGCACGCAGCCACGCCCAGATGGAGCAGGCCATGGCCACGCGCCACGTCATCGGCGAGGCCATGGGCATCCTCATGGGCAGCCACCGCCTCACCGAGGACCAGGCCTTCGACGTACTGCGCCGCTACTCCCAGGAGAAGAACGTCAAGCTGCGCGAGGTCGCCCGGCGGGTCTGCGAAGAGGGACGCCTGACCTGACGGCTCCCCCAGCACACATTCTGAACTGGGGGAACCTGACCAGGTCGGCCCCCCGGGGGAGCGTCGCCAACCGGGCCTGCCGAGCGGGTCCCCCGCAGAACGGGGCTCTCACCTCCCGGGGGCCCTGTTGCTGTGGGGAACTCGGGCGGAGACACGTCATGACCCAGGTGCCGCCTCCGGCCGGAGGCCTGTCGCAGCGGGCCCTGCTCATCGTCCTCGCCTGACTCCATCACATGCCGCTGTTCAAGATCTGGTGGCTTCTCTCGTCGCTCCTCGGCGCGGCCGATGAGTTCGTGGCTCCCGGCCGGTCCAAGCTCGTGACACCCCTGGGAAAGGACACCGCCATGTCGGAGCTTCTCGTCGACTTCATCACCTCGCTGGACGGTTACGCCTCGGGAGAGGGATGGCCCGGATTCTGGGGCCTGGAGGGTCCGGAGTACCTCGCATGGCTCGGCGAGCAGCCCGAGGCCACCTATCTGATGGGAGCGAACACCTACCGGCTGATGTCGGGCTTCGCCGCAGGCGAGGTTCCGGCCGGCCAGGACGAGTTCAGGCCCGAGGAAGAGGCGTCCGTCGACGAGCTCACGCGAGCGTCCAAGGTGGTGTTCTCCTCCTCCCTCGAGGAGCCACTGAAGTGGGCCAACTCAACGCTCGTCCGCGACGACGCCGTCGAGGCGGTCCGCGCCATGAAGTCGAGTGGCTCGGGGCTCCTCAGCACGATCGGCAGTCTCAGCCTGTGCCGTTCCCTGCTGCGCGCCGGACTCGTCGACCGGTTCCGCGTCGTGATGTTCCCGGTGATCACCGGGGCCACCGGCGAGGAACGCATCTACGACGGCTATCCGGACGTTGCCCTCGAGATGACCGAGCACCGCACCTTCGACGGCCGCATCCAGCTGGTCGAGTACAAGCCCCGCGTGCTCGACCACCCGCCGCTCGGCGCCCCTGCGTGACGTCGCTCCGCCCGCCGGTCCCAGGCGTTCCGTGCGGATGACGTCATCGGGGGCCGACACGACCGAGCCCCCTCCGCGGTGGAGGGGGCTCAGTGCTCGCCTGCTCCGGCATCCGATACCGGGGGCAGTGCGCCACTCATCTCAGTGCGAGTGGCCACTGGGCGTCGGCGCCGCGTTCTTGACCGTCAGGGGCAGCAGCTTCTTGCCCGTCGGGCCGATCTGGATGCTCGTGTCCATCTGCGGGCACACCCCGCAGTCGAAGCACGGCGTCCACCGGCAGTCGTCGACCTCGGTCTCGTCGAGGGCGTCCTGCCAGTCCTCCCAGAGCCAGTCCTTGTCCAGGCCGGAGTCGAGGTGGTCCCAGGGGAGGACCTCCTCGTAGGTGCGCTCGCGGGTGGTGTACCAGTCGACGTCGACACCGAAGGGGGCCAGAGCCTTGTCGGCGCAGCTCATCCAGCGGTCGTAGGAGAAGTGCTCGCGCCAGCCGTCGAAACGGCCGCCGTCGTCGTAGACCGCGCGGATGACCGCGCCGATGCGCCGGTCGCCCCGGGAGAGCAGGCCCTCGACGATGCCGGGCTTTCCGTCGTGGTAGCGGAAGCCGATCGAACGGCCGTACTTCTTGTCGCCGCGGATCTTGTCCCGCAGCTTCTGCAGCCGGGCGTCCGTCTCCTCGGCGGAGAGCTGCGGGGCCCACTGGAAGGGCGTGTGCGGCTTGGGGACGAAGCCGCCGATCGAGACCGTGCAGCGGATGTCGTTGGAGCGGGAGACCTCGCGGCCCTTGGCGATGACCTTCGTCGCCATGTCGGCGATCTGGAGGACGTCGTCGTCGGTCTCCGTCGGCAGGCCGCACATGAAGTACAGCTTCACCTGGCGCCAGCCGTTGCCGTAGGCGGTGGCGACGGTGCGGATCAGGTCGTCCTCGGAGACCATCTTGTTGATGACCTTGCGGATGCGTTCCGACCCGCCCTCGGGGGCGAAGGTCAGACCCGAGCGGCGGCCGTTGCGCGTCAGCTCGTTCGCGAGGTCGATGTTGAAGGCGTCCACGCGGGTGGAGGGGAGCGACAGGCCGATCTTGTCGTCCTCGTAGCGGTCGGCGAGGCCCTTGGCGATGTCGCCGATCTCCGTGTGGTCGGCGGAGGAGAGGGACAGCAGGCCGACCTCCTCGAAGCCGGTGGCCTTCAGGCCCTGCTCGACCATGTCGCCGATGCCCGTGATGGAGCGCTCGCGCACCGGGCGGGTGATCATGCCGGCCTGGCAGAAGCGGCAGCCGCGGGTGCAGCCGCGGAAGATCTCCACCGACATGCGCTCGTGGACCGTCTCGGCCAGCGGGACGAGGGGCTGCTTGGGGTAGGGCCACTCGTCGAGGTCCATGACGGTGTGCTTGGACACGCGCCACGGGACCCCGCTGCGCTTCGGCACGACACGGGCGATACGGCCGTCCGGGAGGTACTCGACGTCGTAGAAGCCGGGGACGTACACCCCGCCCGTCTTCGCCAGGCGGAAGAGGAGCTCCTCGCGGCCGCCCGGGCGGCCCTCCGCCTTCCAGGCGCGGACGATCGCGGTGATCTCCAGGACCGCCTGCTCGCCGTCGCCGATCACGGCGCAGTCGATGAAGTCGGCGATCGGCTCGGGGTTGAACGCCGCGTGGCCGCCGGCCAGGACGATCGGGTCGTCGACGGTCCGGTCCTTGGACTCCAGCGGGATGCCGGCCAGGTCGAGGGCGGCCAGCATGTTCGTGTAGCCCAGCTCCGTGGAGAAGGACAGGCCGAACACGTCGAAGGCCTTCACCGGCCGGTGGCTGTCGACGGTGAACTGCGGGACGTGGTGCTCCCGCATGAGCTCCTCCAGGTCCGGCCACACGCTGTACGTGCGCTCGGCCAGGACGCCCTGCTGCTCGTTGAGCACCTCGTAGAGGATCATGACGCCCTGGTTGGGCAGACCGACCTCGTAGGCGTCCGGGTACATGAGCGCCCAGCGGACGTCACAGGAGTCCCAGTCCTTGACCGTGGAGTTGAGCTCTCCGCCGACGTACTGGATCGGCTTCTGCACATGCGGGAGCAGAGCTTCGAGCTGCGGGAAGACCGACGCAGCGACTTCGGCAGGCATGTCGCGCACCTTCGTGAGCTGGACTGAACTGACAGGGGTGACCATCCAGACTAACGCGACCGCGGGGCACCTCCGTACGCCGTGCGCCTCACAGGCCCGCGACCGTGCCCCTGATCTCCTTCCACAGCCCGGGCAGCTCGGCCTCCGTGCGCAGGGCCCGCTGCTCCTCGCGCTCGTGGAGCAGGCCGTAGGTGAAGGCGCTCTCCCCCGCCGCGTGGGCGACCGCCGACAGCTCGCGCAGGGTCTGCCGGGCCATCACGCTGTCCTGGTGCTCGCCGAGCAGCTTCTGGAGTGACTTCATGGACTTGAGCATGGTCTTGGCGGGCTTGCCCAGGGCCGGCTCGGCCGCTTCCGCGGCGTAGCGGGCGCGCTTGGCCTTCTTGCGGGCCTCGTGCACGGCGACGTCCCGCTCGCTGCCGGGTTCCAGCTCCAGCGCCCGCTCCACCAGCCGGGACACCTTGCGGAAGTCCTTGTTCACGGCGTCGGCGAGCGGCTTGCCGGGCTTCTTCCCGGCCGCCTTCAGCAGCGGCGGATCGGCGATCAGCGCGTCCAGGGTGTCGAGCAGGGCGAGATGGCGGCGGGAGTCCAGGATCCCGAGGAGCCGGCCGCGGGCCGTGTGGTGCTCGGCGCTCGACCAGTCGCGCAGGCGCTCCCCGACGGGACCGCGGACCAGGCCGTCGGGCACCTCGTCGAGGGCCGCCGTCAGCCGTGCGGCCAGCACCTCACGGTCGCGGTCCAGGCCGAGCTCCCCGGCCAGCCACTTCAGCTCGTCGGCGACCGGGTCGGTGACGGCCCGGTCGAGGATGTCCCGGAAGGACTTGAAGGTGCTGCGCAGCCGCCGGGTGGCCACGCGCATGCTGTGCACGGCGTCCTCGGCGTCCCGGCGGACGGCCGGGTCCAGCGCCACGATCGCGTCGCGCTGCTCACGTACGTACGCGAGCACGTGGTCTCCGGCGGTCACCGGCTCCCCCGCCTCCGCGACGGGGCGCCGCTTCCGGGGTGCCGTCTCGGCCAGGGCCCGTGCCAGCTTGGACGGCGACTTCGCGGGCCGCACGCCCGCCTTGCGCAGCCGCTTGTCCACCTTGTCGAGGAAGGCCGGGTCACCGCCGTCGGCGAGCTCGACCTCCATTTCGGTCCACTGCGCCGCGCCCCCGCCGGCCGTGAGCCGCTCGGCGTGCACGGCGTCCACGCTGACCTCCGCGAGCAGCCGGCCCTCGGCGTCCACGAGGTGCCGTACGTCCCGCTCGGAGCGCAGCCGGACCAGCGGGACCAGCTCGCCGTCGCGGACGCGGGAGCGGACGAGGCCGGCGAGTTCGCCGGGGAGGGTGTCGGAGAGCGGGGCGTGGATCTCGTCCCGGGTGTCGGGGCCGACCGGGAACTTCAGGTGCCAGCCGGCGTCCGAGCCGCCGGTGCGGCGGCGCAGGGTGACGGATGTCGCGGCGAGGCGCTCGTCGGCGGTGTCGTAGTAGGTCGCGTCGAGGTGGGCGACCCCCTTGTCGACCACGTTCGCGACGCCGGGCACACCGGTCAGGTCCGGCAGCCCGCTGTCCCCGGCCTCGTACTTCCGCTCGATCTCACGCTTGGTATCCGCCATGGACCGAATCTAGTCGGCCGGGGCGCGGGGCGGCAGAGGGCCACCCCGCGCGGCGTCAGGCCGACATCGGTCGTTGCACCCGGATCGACTGGAGCAAGCCCACCGCTATCCACACGGCGAACATCGATGATCCGCCGTAGGACACGAACGGCAGGGGCAGGCCGGTGACCGGCATGATGCCGAGTGTCATGCCGACGTTCTCGAACGTCTGGAAGGCGAACCAGGCGACGATGCCGGCGGCCACGATGGTGCCGTAGAGGTCCGTGGTCTCCCGGGCGATGCGGCAGGCCCGCCACAGGACGATGCCGAGCAGCAGGATGATCAGGCCGCCGCCGAGGAAGCCCAGCTCCTCACCTGCCACGGTGAAGACGAAGTCCGTCTGCTGTTCGGGGACGAACTGGCCGGTGGTCTGGGAGCCGTGGAAGAGGCCGGAGCCGGTCAGGCCTCCCGAACCGATGGCGATGCGGGCCTGGTTGGTGTTGTAGCCGACGCCGGCCGGGTCGAGTGCGGGGTTGGCGAAGGCGGCGAAGCGGGCGATCTGGTAGTCGTCGAGCACCCCGAGCTGCCAGACGGTGACCGCGCCGAGGGTGCCGGCGCCGAGCAGGCCGAACACCCAGCGGTTGGACGCCCCGGAGGCCAGCAGCACGCCGAGCACGATGATGACCATCACCATGACCGACCCGAGGTCGGGCATCAGCATGACGATCAGCATGGGGACGGCGGCCAGACCGAGCGCCTGCACGACCGTGCGGTGGTCGGGGTACTGCTTGTCGCCCGCGTCGACCCGGGCCGCCAGCAGCATCGCCATGCCCAGGATGATCGTGACCTTGACGAACTCCGACGGCTGGAGCGAGAAGCCGCCGGGCAGCTTGATCCAGGAGTGGGCACCGTTGATGGTGGAGCCGAGCGGGGTCAGCACCAGCAGGATCAGCAGCACGGAGAAGCCGTAGAGGACGGGCACGGCCGTGCGCAGGGCGCGGTGGCCGAGCCAGACCGTGCCGGCCATCAGGGCGAGGCCGATGCCCGTGTTCAGCAGGTGCCGGACGAGGAAGTAGTACGGGTCGCCCTGGTTGAGCTCGGTGCGGTTGCGGGTGGCCGAGTAGACGAGGAGCGTGCCGAGCAGCGACAGGACCGTCGCCGACAGCAGGATCGGCCAGTCGAGCCGCCGCGCCACCGAGTCGCGGGCCAGCAGTCGCGTCCAGCCGGAGCGCTCGGGCCCGTAACCGGAGACCTGGAAGCTGTTCACACCGCCGGTCATGCGGGGCACCTCCGGCTTCGCCGGCGGCGGTGCCGCCTTCGGGTGTCACGGTTCTCCGGTGTCGGCGGGGCGGCCGTCGCCGGCTGGAGCGGATCCGGGGCGTTCGGGTCCTTCTTCTTGGCCTGCTGGTCCTTGGCCGGGTCCTTGGAGACCTTCGGCGAGGTGATGGTGCCGTCCGTCCTGACCTTCGGCAGGGTCTTCTGCGGGGTGGGCAGCAGTGCCTTCTTCGCGTCGATGGCGCCGTCCTCGGACACGCCGTACAGCGCGTTGTAGATGTTGCGGACGGCGGGTCCCGAGGCGCCGGAACCCGTACCGCCCTGGGAGATCGTCATGACGATCGAGTAGTCCTTGGTGTACGTGGCGAACCAGGAGGTCGTCTGCTTGCCGTAGACCTCCGCCGTACCCGTCTTGGCGTGCATCGGGATCTTGTCCTGCGGCCAGCCGCCGAACCTCCAGGCGGCCGTACCGCGGGTGGCGACTCCCGCGAGGGCATCGCTTATCTCGCTGCGCGTCTTCTGGCTCATCGGGAGCTTGCCGTGCGCCTCGGGCTTGATGGGCGTGACGCTCTTGCCGTCGGCGCTGATGACGGCCTTGCCGACGGAGGGGTTGTAGAGGGTGCCGCCGTTGGAGATGGCCGAGTAGATGGTGGCCATCTGGATGGGCGTGACGAGCGTGTCGCCCTGGCCGATGGAGTAGTTGACGGAGTCACCGGCGCGCATGCGGTTGCCTTCGAGGCAGTTCTCGTAGGCGATCTTCTCGGCGTAGCTGCCGCCCCGCTTGCCGGTGCGGCACCAGGCGTCCTTGTTGGCCTTCCAGTAGTCCAGCTTCCACTTGCGGTCGGGGACGCGGCCGGTGACCTCGTTGGGCAGGTCGATGCCGGTCTCCTTGCCGAGGCCGAACTGGTGGGCGGTCTTGTAGAACCAGTCGTTGGCGTTCTTCTTCGGCTTGGTGCCGCCGTCGCGCTTCCACTCCTCGTGGGAGAGCCGGTAGAAGACCGTGTCGCAGGAGACCTCCAGGGCGCGGCCGAGGCTGATCGGGCCGTATCCCTTGGACTCGAAGTTCTTGAAGACCTGGCCGCCGATCGAGTACGAGCTGGAGCACTCGTAGGGGCCGTTGAAGGAGTAGCCCGCGTTGACCGCGGCGGCCGTCGGGATGACCTTGAAGATGGAGCCGGGCGCCGACTGCCCCTGGATGGCGCGGTTGAGCAACGGGTAGTTGGAGCTCTTGCCGGTGAGGCGCGCGTAGTCCTTGGCGGAGATGCCGCCCACCCAGGCGTTCGGGTCGTACGTGGGGTTCGAGGCCATGGCGACGACGCGGCCGGTCTTGGCCTCCATCACCACCACGGCGCCGGAGTCGGCCTTGTAGTTGGTGCCCGTGTTCCGGTCGTGCTGCTTGCGGGCTTCCTTCATCGCCTCGTTCAGCTGGTATTCGGCGATCCGCTGGACCCGGGAGTCGATGCTGGTGACGAGGTTGTCGCCGGGGTGGGCCGGGTCGGCCTCGGCCTGGCCGATGACGCGGCCGAGGTTGTCCACCTCGTAGCGGGTGACGCCGGCCTTGCCGCGCAGCGCCTTGTCGTACTGGCGCTCCAGGCCGGAGCGGCCGACCTGGTCGGAGCGGAGATACGGCGAGTTGGTGTTCTGCGCCTTCTTGATCTCCTCGTCGGTGACCGGCGAGAGGTAGCCGAGGACCTGGGCGGTGTTGGCCTTGCCGGGGCTGGGGTAGCGGCGCACGGCCTGCGGCTCGGCGGTGATGCCGGGGAAGTCCTCGGCGCGCTCGCGGATCTGGAGGGCCTGCTTGGCGGTGGCCTCGTCGGTGATGGGGATGGGCTGGTAGGGCGAGCCGTTCCAGCAGGGCTGCGGCGTCTTGGCGTCACACAGCCGGACCTTCTCCTGGACCTCCTTGGGCGTCATGCCCAGGACCTTGGCGAGCTTGGTGAGGACTTCCTTGCCGTCGTCCTTCATCTTCAGCAGGTCGGTGCGCGAGGCGGAGACCACCAGGCGCGTCTCGTTGTCCGCGAGAGCCACTCCCCGGGCGTCCAGGATCGAGCCGCGGACGGCCGGCTGGACGACCTGCTGGACGTGGTTGCCCGAGGCCTCCTTGGCGTAGGCGGCGCCCTCGCGGATCTGGAGATACCACAGGCGCCCGCCGAGGGTGAGCAGGAGGGAGAGGACGAGGACCTGGATGACGACGAGCCGGATCTGGACCCGTGGGTTCCGGCCGGTCTCGGGAATGTTGGTCACTGCGGCTGCCTCCTCCTCTCGGTGCGCGTACGGGTGTGCGGAGCCGGCGGTCTGCCGGGGCACGTGGGTGCGGTGTCGAGTGATGAACGCCCGGCCCACGAGCCGGCGTTCCTACAGGACCGACCCGTTCGGGTGAACTTCCCTGCGTTCACAGCCGCTTGACCCCCTTGATGCGCCCGGCACGTGCCATCCGCGCCCGGGCGGCCTTGACGCGCAGTCCGTTGCGCTGGCTGCCGATCTTCAGTCCGGTGCCGCCGGAGAGCCAGCCGGAGGAGATGTCGGTGGCCTTGGCCGCGGCCGAGGTCGACTCGGCGAGCGGATCGTTCTCGGCGCGCCGGGCCAGGGCCATGATCCCCGGCACGACGAAGGGGGCGAGCAGCAGGTCGTACAGCGCGGCCGTGAACAGCAGGCTGCCGAGGCCGACATGGCGGGCCGCGGTGTCCCCGACGAGGGCGCCGACCCCCGCGTACAGCAGCGTGGAGCCGACCGCGGCGGCGACCACCACGGCCATGGGGCCGGTCGCGGACTTCAGCTGGCCCGTCTCCGGTTTCACCAGGCCCGCGAGGTAGCCGATGACGCACAGCACCAAGGCGTAGCGCCCGGCTGCGTGGTCGGCGGGCGGGGCCAGGTCGGCGAGCAGGCCCGCGCCGAACCCGACGAGGGCGCCGCCCACGTGCCCGTACACCAGCGCGAGGCCGAGGACGGTGAGCAGCAGCAGATCGGGCACGGCGCCCGGCAGGTGAAGGCGGGCGAGGACGCTGACCTGGATCACCAGGGCGACGACGACCAGGGCGGAGGAGAGCAGGATCCGGTTGACGCGCATGGGGTGACAGCTCCTACTGCTCTTGCTGGTTCTGGCCGTCCACGGGCGCCTCGGGGGACGGCGTCACGGTCACCGTCACCGTCGGCCTCGGGGTGGGCTTGGGCTTGGGCGGGAGGACCGTGTCACGCGGGTCCTTCTTCGGGGCCTCGACGACGACACCGACGATGTCGAGCTTGGTGAAGGCGGCGTACGGCGTGACGTACAGCGTGCGGGTCAGGCCGCCGCCGGAGGGGTCCACGCGGGAGACCACGCCGACGGGCACGCCGGGCACGAACGGACGGTCGGCCTGCGAGCCGAAGGTGACCAGGCGGTCGCCCTTCTTCACCTCGGCCTTGCCGTTGAGGAGTTCGACACGCAGCGGGCGGTCGCCCTGCCCGGAGGCGAAGCCGAGCTCGTCGCCGGACTCCATCCGGGTGCCGACCGTGAAGTCGGGGTCGCTGGCGAGCAGGACGGTTGCGGTGTTGGGGCCGACGGTGGTGACCCGGCCGACGAGCCCCTCCCCGTTCAGGACGGTCATGTCGCGCTTGATGCCGTCCTTGGCGCCGACGTCGATGGTGATGGTCCAGGAGAAGCCCTGCGCGGCTCCGATGGCGATGACCTCGGCGCCCTTGATGCCGTACTGGCCCTGGCCGGCGATCTTCAGCATCCTGTCGAGCTGCTTGAGGCGGCTGCGGCTGCGGTCGTCGCTGCCGAGGCGCGCCTTCAGGGCCGCGTTCTCCTTCTCCAGCGCGGCGAGCCGGTCGTGCCGCTCCCCGGAGTCACGGATGGCGGAGACCGCGTTGCCGACCGGGTCGACCGCGGCCGAGACGCCGCTCTCGATCGGGCCGAAGACCGTTGCCGCGCCCTGCCGGGCACCGTCGACGGGCGAGTCCTCCCCACCGCGGATGTCCACCGTGATCAACGCGAACGCGATGGCGATCAGCAGCACCAGGAGCAGCCGGCTCTCTCGTGTGTCCCTCACGTGCGGCGGCCGTGCCCTTCCTCATAGGAATTCGGGGAAGCCCCAGGGAAACCCGAGGGGCTGCTTTGTGGGAGCTTATGCCTCTATATCAACGATCCGCCGTACGAGAGGAGATCGTCCCGTACGGCGGAATCGAAGAGTTATGTCATCTGCGCGGCTGGGCGTCCAGCACCTGCTGGAGCGCCTCGAACTCCTCGACGCACTTTCCGGATCCGAGCGCCACGCTGTCCAGCGGGTCCTCGGCGATGTGGATCGGCATGCCGGTCTCCCGGCGCAGCCGCTCGTCGAGACCCCGCAGCAGCGCCCCGCCGCCGGTCAGAACGATTCCTCGGTCCATGATGTCGCCGGACAGCTCCGGCGGACACTTGTCGAGGGTCGTCTTGACGGCGTCGACGATCGCGTTGACCGGCTCCTCGATCGCCTTGCGGACTTCGGCGGCGGAGATGACCACGGTCTTCGGCAGGCCGGAGACGAGGTCCCGCCCGCGGATTTCGGTGTGCTCGTCGGAGTCGAGGTCGTACGCCGAACCGATCGTGATCTTGATCTGCTCGGCCGTGCGCTCACCCAGCAGGAGGGAGTACTCCTTCTTGATGTGCTGGATGATCGCGTTGTCCAATTCGTCGCCCGCGACACGGATGGACTGGGCGGTGACGATGCCGCCGAGGGAGATGACCGCGACCTCCGTGGTGCCGCCGCCGATGTCGACCACCATGTTGCCCGTGGCCTCGTGGACCGGCAGGCCGGAGCCGATGGCCGCGGCCATGGGCTCCTCGATGATGTGCACCTGACGGGCGCCGGCCTGGGACGACGCCTCGATGACGGCGCGGCGCTCGACGCCCGTGATGCCCGAGGGCACACAGACGACGACCCGCGGACGAGCCAGATACCGCCGCTTGTGGATCTTCAGGATGAAGTAGCGGAGCATCCGCTCGGTGATCTCGAAGTCGGCGATCACGCCGTCCTTCAGCGGACGCACGGCAACGATGTTGCCGGGCGTGCGCCCGATCATCTTCTTCGCTTCGGCACCGACCGCGAGGATGCCACCGGTGTTGGTGTTGATCGCGACGACGGACGGCTCGTTGAGTACGATCCCGCGACCCCTGACGTACACCAGCGTGTTGGCGGTCCCGAGGTCGACAGCCATGTCACGGCCGATGAACGACATTGAGTTCCCCATCAGGATTCGTCTGGCCTTCCCACTGGCTTTTGAGGGCTTTTCAGGTAGGCAAAGGTGGGTGCTGTGACGTGAAGGCTTCCATCGTAGACGCGCCTTCGCGAACACTGCGGGAGGGTCTCCGCCATTGTCAGCAGATGCCGTCCGCATTCGCTTCTGGAGACGGGCGTTCGGGGACCATCGTTCCCTCGATCGCCACGCATATGCCGCAAAGTCCGGGGGCCGGGGCCCCCGGGCCTGCCGAATGTGCTGGTGAGGTGCGGACGCTACGCCCGGCCGGGGAAGAAGATCTTCACCTCGCGCTCGGCGGACTCCTCGGAGTCGGAGGCGTGGATCAGGTTCTCCCGGACGATGACACCGAAGTCGCCGCGGATGGAGCCGGGGGCGGCGGCGATCGGGTCGGTCGGGCCGGCGAGCGCGCGCACACCCTCGATGACCCGCTCACCCTCGACAATCAGCGCCACGACCGGACCGGAGGCCATGAAGTCCACCAGCGGCTCGTAGAAGGGCTTGCCCTTGTGCTCGCCGTAGTGCTGCTCCAGCGTGTCCTGGTCCAGCGTGCGCAGCTCCAGCGCGGTGATCGTCCAGCCCGCCTTGCGCTCGATGCGGCTGATGATCTCGCCGGTCAGACCACGACGGACGGCGTCGGGCTTGAGGAGGACGAGGGTGCGCTGGCTCACGACGGGCTCCTTGTACGTAAAGGTCTAGCGGTGGGACGAGGTTACCCGGCGTGTCGGGGCGCCTGTTACGCAGCGTCAGGTGTGGAGGAACCCGCCTAGGCCGCGAACCTCGCCTTCGCCTCGTCCACCTTCCGGCCGTAGTGCACCGACGCCCACCACAGGGCCGCGAAGACCGCCCCCAGGAAGAACATGCTCGGGACGACGAACCCCGACGCGATGAGCGCGATCTGCAGCGCCCAGCCGAGGACGACCCCGCCCGGCCGCGTCACCAGGCCGCACAGCACCAGGCACAGGAACATCGCGATGCCGCTGACCGTCCACACGGTCGTCATGGACAGGTCCGGGTCCTTCATGGCGACCAGACCGGCGAACCCGATGACGAAGAACTCGCCGATCAGCGTTGAAGAACAGAGCGTGCGCACGGGACTCAGCCCCTCCCCAGGAGCAGTCGGGCCTCGCCGACGGTGATGACGGAACCGGTGACGAGCACACCGCCGCCGGCGAACTCGCCCTCCTCCTCGGCCAGCGTGATGGCGGACTCCAGCGCGTCGGGCAGCCGCGGCTCGACCTGGACCCGCTCCTCGCCGAACACCTCCACGGCGATCCCGGCGAGCTCGTCGGCGTCCATCGCGCGGTGGCTGGAGTTCTGCGTGACCACGACCTCGGCGAACACCGGCTCGAAGGCCTCCAGCAGCCCCCGTACGTTCTTGTCGCCGCTCGCGCCGACCACGCCGATGAGGCGGCTGAACTGGAACGCCTCCCCGATCGCCTCGGCCGTCGCCCGGGCACCGGCCGGGTTGTGGGCGGCGTCCAGCACGACCGTCGGCGACCGGCGCACGACCTCCAGCCGGCCCGGCGAGGCCACGGCGGCGAAGGCCTTGCGGACCGTGTCCGGATCCAGCGCGTCGGCCCGCTGCGCGCCGACGCCGAAGAACGCCTCGACGGCGGCGAGCGCGACGGCCGCGTTGTGCGCCTGGTGCGCGCCGTGCAGCGGCAGGTACACCTCGGGGTACTCGCCGCCGAGCCCGCGCAGCGTCACCAGCTGCCCGCCGACGGCCACCTGCCGCTCGACGACGCCGAACTCCAGCCCCTCCCGGGCCACGGTCGCGTCCACCTCGACGGCCTTCTTCAGCAGCACCTGCGCCGCGTCGACCGGCTGCTGCGCCATGATGACCGTCGCACCCTGCTTGATGATGCCGGCCTTCTCCGTGGCGATCTCGGCGTGTGTGGTGCCGAGCCGGTCGGTGTGGTCGAGGTCTATCGGCGTGACGACGGCGACGTCACCGTCGATCACGTTCGTGGCGTCCCAGGAGCCGCCCATGCCGACCTCCACGACCGCGACGTCGGCCGGGGCGTCGGCGAACGCCGCGTACGCCATGCCGGTGAGCACCTCGAAGAACGACAGCCGGTACTCCTGCTGCCCGTCGACCATCTCCACGTACGGCTTGATGTCCTGGTACGTCTCGATGAACCGCTCGGGCGAGATGGGGGCGCCGTCGAGACTGATGCGCTCGGTGATCGACTGCACGTGCGGCGAGGTGTAGCGGCCGGTGCGCAGCTCGAAGGCGCCGAGCAGGGCCTCGATCATGCGGGCCGTGGAGGTCTTGCCGTTCGTGCCCGTGATGTGGATCGACGGGTACGACCGCTGCGGCTCGCCCAGCACGTCCATCAGCGCGGCGATACGGCTGACGGAGGGCTCCAGCTTCGTCTCGCCCCAGCGGGTGGCGAGCTCGGTCTCGACCTCGCGCAGGGCCTTGTCGACCTCGGGGTCGGCGGGGCGCGTGGGGACGTCGGCGTCGGGCGGGCCGCCCTGGGTGCGCAGGGTTCGGCTGCCGGCCTCGATGACCGCGAGGTCGGGGTCGCGGGTGGTCTCCTCCGCGATGATCTCGTCGAAGGCGTTGAGGGGGTCGGGCTGGTCGTCGGCGTCGTGGTCTGGAGGGAGCTCGCTCACGGGGCCAGTCTACGGAGACCGACTGACATTGTTTGCGGTGGCTTGTGCCCGCGGGCGGCTGCGGGTGCGTCGCGGCCGTTCGCGCGGTTCCCCGCGCCCCCGACTGCGTGTCCCCGAGGCATGTGTGAGGCCCCCGGGCCTGGCGGCTCCGGGGGCCTCACACACGGTACGAACCCTTAACCCTGCGGCAGGCGCTCCAGCTGGGCCTGGATGCGGACGATGTCCTCCTCCGCCTTGGCGAGGCGGGTGCGGATCTTGTCGACGACGTGGTCGGGGGCCTTCGCCAGGAACGCCTCGTTGCCGAGCTTGGCGTTCGCCTGGGCCTTCTCTTTCTCGGCCGCGGCGAGGTCCTTGGCCAGGCGCTTGCGCTCCGCCGCCACGTCGATCGTGCCGGAGAGGTCGAGGGCGACCTCCGCGCCGGCGACCGGGAGGGTCGCCGTGGCCGTGAAGGCGTCGCCCTCCGGCTGGAGCCGGAGCAGCTGGCGGACGGCGGCCTCGTGGGGCGCGAACGGCGTGCCGTCCAGGGTGAGCCGGGCCGGGACCCGCTGGCCGGGCTGGAGGCCCTGGTCGGCGCGGAAGCGGCGGACCTCGGTGATGACCGACTGGAGCGACTCGATCTCACGTTCGGCGTCGGCGTCCCGGAAGCCACTGTCCTTCGGCCAGTCGGCGATGACGACCGACTCGCCGCCGGTGAGGGTCGTCCACAGCGTCTCGGTGACGAACGGGACCACCGGGTGCAGCAGCTTCAGCGTGACGTCCAGGACCTCGCCGAGGACGCGCTGGGAGACCTCGGCCGCCTCGCCGCCCGCCTGGAACGTCGTCTTGGACAGCTCGACGTACCAGTCGAAGACCTCGTCCCATGCGAAGTGGAACAGGGCATCGGAGAGCTTCGCGAACTGGTAGTCCTCGTAGAACGCGTCGACCTCGGCGACCACCGAGTTGAGGCGGGACAGGATCCAGCGGTCGGTCGCCGACATCTTCGAGACGTCCGGCAGCGGACCCTCGATCGTGGCACCGTTCATCATCGCGAAGCGCGTAGCGTTCCAGATCTTGTTGGCGAAGTTCCGCGAGCCCTGGACCCAGTCCTCGCCGATCGGGACGTCGACGCCGGGGTTCGCACCACGGGCGAGGGTGAACCTCAGCGCGTCGGAGCCGTACTTGTCCATCCAGTCCAGCGGGTTGACCGCGTTGCCGAAGGACTTCGACATCTTCTTGCCGAACTGGTCGCGGACCATGCCGTGCAGGGCGATGGTGTGGAACGGCGGGGTGCCGTCCATCGCGTAGAGGCCGAACATCATCATCCGGGCGACCCAGAAGAAGAGGATGTCGTAGCCGGTGACCAGGACGGAGTTCGGGTAGAACTTCGCGAGCGACTCGGTCTGTTCGGGCCAGCCGAGCGTGGAGAACGGCCACAGGCCGGAGGAGAACCAGGTGTCGAGGACGTCGGTGTCCTGACGCCAGCCCTCGCCGCTCGGCGGCTCCTCGTCGGGGCCGACGCAGACGACCTCGCCGTCCGGGCCGTACCAGACCGGGATGCGGTGGCCCCACCACAACTGCCGCGAGATGCACCAGTCGTGGAGGTTGTCGACCCAGTCGAAGTAGCGCTTCTCCATCTCCTGCGGATGGATCTTGACCCTGCCGTCGCGGACCGCGTCACCGGCCGCCTTCGCGAGCGGGCCGACCTTGACCCACCACTGCATGGACAGGCGCGGCTCGATCGTCGTCTTGCAGCGCGAGCAGTGGCCGACGGAGTGGACGTAGGGCCGCTTCTCGGCGACGATCCGGCCCTCGGCGCGCAGCGCGGCGACGATCGCCGAGCGGGCCTCCAGCCGGTCCAGGCCCTGGAAGGGGCCGTGGGCGGTGATGACCGCGTGCTCGTCCATGATCGTGATGGCCGGCAGGTCGTGGCGCTGGCCGATCTCGAAGTCGTTCGGGTCGTGCGCCGGGGTCACCTTGACGGCACCCGTGCCGAACTCCGGGTCGACGTGCTCGTCCGCGACGACCGGGATGGAGCGGTCGGTCAGCGGCAGCTTGACCAGCTTGCCGATCAGGTGCTGGTAGCGCTCGTCCTCGGGGTGGACGGCGACGGCCGTGTCGCCGAGCATCGTCTCGGCGCGGGTGGTGGCGACGACGATGGTGTCGTCACCGTCGCCGTACTTCATGGAGACGAGCTCGCCGTCGTCGTCCTGGTACTCGACCTCGATGTCCGAGATGGCCGTCAGACAGCGCGGGCACCAGTTGATGATCCGCTCGGCGCGGTAGATCAGCTCGTCGTCGTAGAGGCGCTTGAAGATGGTCTGGACGGCCTGGGACAGGCCCTCGTCCATCGTGAAGCGCTCGCGGGACCAGGCGACGCCGTCGCCCAACCGGCGCATCTGGCCGCTGATCTGGCCGCCGGACTCGCCCTTCCACTGCCAGACGCGCTCGACGAACGTCTCACGGCCCAGGTCGTGGCGGGACTTGCCCTCCTTGGCGAGCTCCCGCTCGACGACGTTCTGCGTGGCGATGCCGGCGTGGTCCATGCCGGGCTGCCACAGCGTCTCGTAGCCCTGCATGCGCTTGCGGCGGGTCAGGGCGTCGATGAGCGTGTGCTCGAAGGCGTGCCCCAGGTGGAGCGAGCCCGTGACGTTCGGCGGCGGGATGACGATGGTGTACGGCGGCTTCTCGCTCTTGGCGTCCGCCTCGAAGTAACCCCGCTCCACCCAGCGCTCGTACAGCGGCCCCTCTACGTCGGCCGGCGCGTACTGGGTCGGCAGGTCGGTGCTGGGCGCTGGTGGCTGCTGCTGAGCGTTCTCGGTCACGGGGGTCAGTTTAGAGGTGTCACGACCCCGTCCCGAAACGCGTTTGCTTTGTAACGGTGGGGGGCCCGATGCCATGCACACGGCGGGTCTGCGCCAGGATGTCCGGAAGACATAAGCATCTGGAGGGGAACCCAGAACATGAGTTACAACCAGCCGGGCCCGTACGGCGGGCAGCCCCAGCAGCCCGGCCCGTACGGCCAGCCCGGTCCGTACGGCCAGCAGCCGCAGGCGCCCCAGCCCGGCTACGGCTACCCCCAGCAGGCCCCTCCGCCCCAGCCCGGCTACGGCCACCCGCAGCAGCACCCGCACGGCGTCCCGCCCCAGCAGGCCCCTTACGGCCAGCAGCCCCCGTACGGCCAGCAGCCGCAGCCGCCCTACGGCCAGGCGCCGTACGGCGTGCCCCAGCCTCCCGCGCCGGGCGGCGGCAAGAAGAAGGCCGGGCTCGTCATCGGCGCGGTCGCCGTCGTAGCGGCGATCGGCGTGGGCGCGTACTTCGTCATCGGCGGGGGCGGCGGCGCGGGCGCCCTGGAGGACGACGGGCCGCACAAGCTGGCGACTCCGGCGAAGGTGATGAGCGAGTACAACCGCATCACCAAGGACGGGGCGACCGCCGGCGACGACTCCACCAAGGAGCTGGAGAAGAGCGGCGTCAAGGACGGCACGTCGGTGCTGGCCACCTACTCCACGGTGGACCCCACCAAGTACGACCCCACCGACCCGTCCTCGGCCGCCGAGATGGCCACGGCCAAGAGCGTCAACTTCTTCGGTGTCTACGGCGAGATCTCCGACCCGGAGGCATCCCTGGACACGTTCTTCGCCAACTTCAAGAAGTCCGCCGAGAAGGACTCCTCCAGCAGCGGCGGCGGCAAGACCGAGCTGGTCGGGGAGCCGGAGGAGGCGGACCTCGACGGCGCGGTCATGAAGTGCCAGGCGGTCAAGGGCCCGAACGTCATGACCAAGAAGGAGCAGACCAACTGGTTCTGCGCCTGGGCCGACTACAGCACCATCGCGGTGGTCTCCTCGGGCACCGCCGCCGGGGAAACGTCCAAGGACACCGCCATCGACATCACCACCAAGATCCGTCCGGAGATCCGGGTCAAGGTCTGACGAAGCCGGCAGCATCACAGGAGGAAGGGCCCCGGTCATCGACCGGGGCCCTTCCCTTTACGTGTGTGTCACGCCGTCTTCTGCTCGCCCGGCCCCCGGCCCCGCGCATCGCGCGGGATCAGCGTCGGGTTGACGTTCGACTGGACGACGTCCGCCGTGATGACGACCCGGGCCACGTCCTTGCGGGACGGGACCTCGTACATCACGCCCTGGAGGACTTCCTCCATGATGGCGCGCAGGCCGCGCGCGCCGGTCTGGCGGAGGATGGCCTGGTCGGCGATGGCTTCGAGGGCCTCGCGCTCGAAGTCCAGCTCCACGCCGTCGAGTTCGAAGAGGCGCTGGTACTGCTTGACGAGGGCGTTGCGCGGCTCGACGAGGATCTGGAGCAGGGCCTCACGGTCGAGGTTGTGGACCGAGGTGATGACCGGCAGGCGGCCGATGAACTCGGGGATCATGCCGAACTTGACCAGGTCCTCCGGCATGACCTCCTGGAACTGGTCCTTGGACTCCATCTCGCGCTTGGAGCGGATCTGCGCCCCGAAGCCGATGCCCTTGGCGCCCGCCCGGGCCTCGATGATCTTCTCCAGACCGGCGAAGGCGCCGCCCACGATGAACAGCACGTTCGTCGTGTCGATCTGGATGAACTCCTGGTGGGGGTGCTTGCGGCCGCCCTGCGGGGGGACCGAGGCCGTGGTGCCCTCCAGGATCTTCAGCAGGGCCTGCTGGACGCCCTCGCCCGACACGTCGCGCGTGATCGAGGGATTTTCACTCTTCCTCGCGACCTTGTCGATCTCGTCGATGTAGATGATCCCGGTCTCGGCCTTCTTGACGTCGTAGTCGGCCGCCTGGATCAGCTTGAGCAGGATGTTCTCGACGTCCTCGCCGACGTATCCCGCCTCCGTGAGGGCCGTGGCGTCGGCGATCGCGAAGGGGACGTTCAGCATGCGCGCGAGGGTCTGCGCGAGGAGGGTCTTGCCGGACCCCGTGGGGCCCAGGAGCAGGATGTTGGACTTCGCCAACTCGATGGCGTCGTCACGGCCGTTCGCCCCGCCGTTCTCGCCGGCCTGGACGCGCTTGTAGTGGTTGTACACCGCTACGGACAGGGCCTTCTTGGCGGCCTCCTGGCCGACCACGTAGCCCTCGAGGAACTCGTAGATCTCGCGGGGCTTCGGGAGCTCCTCCCAGCGGACCTCGCTGGTCTCCGCCAGCTCTTCCTCGATGATCTCGTTGCAGAGATCGATGCACTCGTCGCAGATGTACACACCGGGCCCTGCGATGAGCTTCTTGACCTGCTTCTGGCTCTTGCCGCAGAACGAGCACTTGAGCAGATCGCCGCCGTCACCGATGCGTGCCACGGTGTGCTTCCCCTTCGCCTGGGAGACTCCTGGACATCGACGTCCAGCGGACTCCTGGTGCTGCCTTATGTCCGACGGTACCTTGCCGGGCCCCCCGTTCGGGCCCCCCTTGGCGCGGTTCGCTTTGACGTGAACCGAGTCAAACCGTGCCAAGGGGCGGCAGACGTCACTGCCTCTCGCGTCAGCGAAGGCTTGAGTTGTCCATCTTCCGGGTGGTGATGATCTGGTCGATCAGGCCGTAGTTCAGCGCGTCCTCGGCCGTGAGGATCTTGTCGCGCTCGATGTCCTCGCGGATCTTCTCGACCGGCGTGGTGGAGTGCTTGGCCAGCATCTCCTCCAGCTGCGAGCGCATCCGGAGGATCTCGTTCGCGGCGATCTCCAGGTCGGAGACCTGACCGCGGCCGGTCTCGCTGTACGGCTGGTGGATCAGCACGCGGGCGTTCGGCAGGGCCATGCGCTTGCCCGGCGTACCGGCAGCCAGCAGGATGGCGGCCGCGGAGGCGGCCTGGCCCATGCAGACCGTCTGGATGTCCGGCTTCACGTACTGCATCGTGTCGTAGATCGCAGTGAGCGCCGTGAAGGAGCCGCCGGGGCTGTTGATGTAGACCGAGATGTCACGGTCGGGGTCCATCGACTCCAGGCACAGCAGCTGCGCCATGACGTCGTTGGCGGAGGCGTCGTCGATCTGGACGCCGAGGAAGATCACGCGCTCCTCGAAGAGCTTCGCGTACGGGTCGTACTCGCGGATGCCCTGGGAGGTGCGCTCGACGAAGCGGGGGATGACGTAGCGGGACTCGGCCTGCGGGCCGGTGTAGCGGCCCTGCGAGGCGCTCATGTCCTGCACGGCGTGCATACGGTCGTAGATCCCGCTGCCGGGGAACTGGTTCACGGTGTCTCCTGATAAGGGCTGAGGCGGTCGGCTGGGGCTGTCTGGGGTCACTGGGGCCCGGGAAGGGCTCCGTGGGCCTCACGGGGCGCCACAGGCCCCGTGGGGACCGCTCAGGCCCCGGTGCCGCCGCCGCCCGGCATACCGGCGGCCGTGGGAATCACGTCGTCGATGAGGCCGTACTCCTTGGCCTCGAAGGCGTCGAACCAGCGGTCGCGGTCCGAGTCGCGGGTGATCTGCTCGACCGACTGCCCCGTGTGCTGGGACGTGAGCTCGGCCATGCGCTTCTTGGTGTGCAGCAGCCGCTCGGCGTGGATCTTGATGTCCGAGGCCGAGCCGGCGAGGCCGGCGGAGGGCTGGTGGATCAGGATCTCGGCGTTCGGCAGCGCGAAACGCTTGCCGGGGGTGCCGGCACTGAGCAGGAACTGACCCATCGAGGCCGCGAGGCCCATGGCGATGGTGACCACGTCGTTCTTGATGAACTGCATGGTGTCGTAGATCGCCATGCCGGCCGTGATGGAACCGCCGGGGCTGTTGATGTACAGGTAGATGTCCTTGTCCGGGTCGGCGGCAAGGAGCAGCAGCTGCGCGGTGATCTTGTTCGCGATGTCGTCATCGACCGGCTGGCCGAGGAAGATGATCCGCTCGTTGAGCAGCCGGTTGTAGACCTGGTCACCGAGGCCACCACCGATGGAAGGCTCGCCGGCGGCTGAGGGCATCAGATTCGTCACGTATCCACCTGCTCGTCTTACGACGGCGCCGGGCCGTCTCACGTTTCCCTAGGGGCTAGGAGCCGTTCGGGGACTCCACTGCCCTCGTATTCATGGACCCTAACGCGCGGCTCCCTTCGGGGAATCCCGGAGATGGGAGTGTTCGCCGGGGGCGTAGCGCGGTGGGCTCCGCCAGGGGGCCGTGCGGTCGCGTTGTGGGCGGTGCGGGAATTCGCCGGGCTGCGGGCGGGTGGGGGCTTGGCGCGCAGTTCCCCACGCCCCTGAGGGGCGCTGTCCCCCTGGGCGGCAAGAAGGCCCTGGGGCGTGCCCCAGGGCCTTCTTGCGAACTCACGCGACCGGGGCTCAGCCCTCGGTCTTCTCCTCGGCGGAGGCCTCCGGGGCCTCGGCCTCGGCGGTCTCGGTCTCGTCCTCTTCGTCGTCGAGGTCGATGACCTCGCCGTTGGTGTCCTTGACCGTGGCCTTCTCGACCACGACGGCCAGGGCCTTGCCGCGGGCGACCTCGCCGACCAGGAGCGGAACCTGGCCGCCCTCGACGACCGCCTGGGCGAACTGGTCGGGGGACATGCCGGAGGAGGCCGCACGGCGCATGAGGTGCTCGGTGAGCTCCTCCTGGTTGACGTTCAGCTTCTCCTGCTTGACCAGCTCGTCGAGCACGAACTGGGTCTTGATGCCCTTGACCGCGGCTTCCTTGGTCTCGGCGTCGAACTCCTCCTCGCTCTTGCCCTGGATCTCCAGGTACTTCGCGAGGTCGAGGCCCATCTGGCCGAGCTGGTGGTGCTCGAGGTTGTGCTTGCGGGTGTTGATCTCGTCCTCGAGCAGCTTCTCGGGGACCGGGACCTCGACCAGGTCGAGCAGCTTCTCCAGGACGCGCTCCTGGGCCTGCGTGGCCTGGTCGTACTGCTTCATGTTCTCGAGGCGCTTGCGGCTGTCCGCGCGGAGCTCCTCGATGGTGTCGAACTCGGAGGCGAGCTGCGCGAACTCGTCGTCCAGCTCGGGCAGTTCACGCTTGGCGACCTGGGTGACCTTGACGGTGACCTCGGCCTCCTTGCCGGCGGCGGAGCCGCCCTTGAGCTCGGAGGTGAAGGTGGCCTCGCCACCGGCCTCCAGGCCCTTCACGGCGTCGTCGATGCCTTCCAGCAGCTCACCGGAACCGATGGTGTAGGAGACGCCGTCGGCGACGCCGTCCTCCAGGACCTCGCCGTCGACCTTGGCCTGCAGGTCGATCGTCACGACGTCGCCGTCCTCGGCGGCACGCTCGACCGGGGCGGTGGAGGCGAAGCGCTCGCGCAGCTCCTCGACGGCCTTGTCGACGTCCTCGTCGGTGACCTCGACCGCGTCGACCTCGACCTCGATGCCGGAGAAGTCCGGGATCTCGATGGAGGGGCGGATGTCGACCTCGGCGGTGAAGTTCAGCGTCTCGCCGTCCTTCAGCTCCGTGATGTCGACCTCGGGCTGGCCCAGCACGCTGAGCTCGGCCTCGTTGACCGCGTCGGTGTAGAACTTCGGAAGCGCGTCGTTGACCGCCTCCTCCAGCACCGCACCGCGGCCGAACCGCTGGTCGATGACCCGGGCCGGGACCTTGCCCTTGCGGAAGCCCTTCACCGTGACCTGCTGGTTGATCTTCTTGTACGCCGCGTCGAGGCTGTCCTTGAGCTCCTCGAAGGGCACCTCGACAGTGAGCCGAACCCGAGTCGGGTTCAGGGTCTCCACGGCGCTCTTCACGGTTCGGTCTCCTTGTGGCTGACTTCTTGGTTTCTGCCGGGGCCAGAACGGCCCGGCGGATTTCGCCGCCCGGAGACTTCAGACGCTGAGACACACGGGCGTGCAGCTTGCATAGTAACGGCAGCGACTACACCGCCCAAAAGGCGATCACGTGAGTGATCCGATGGGCGATCACGTGAGGTGATCGGGTGGCTGGTCGGGGTGGCGGGATTTGAACCCACGGCCTTCCGCTCCCAAAGCGGACGCGCTACCAAGCTGCGCCACACCCCGTCTGGTGCGACACGTAGGGTACATGCCGTCAGGCGGTGCGGCGGCCGCATTTCCACAGGGTCCGTGCCGCGTCGGCTCCGGCGGGAATGCGGTGTGCGGCGGAGGGGGCCGACCCGCTACGATGCCTTCAGTGCCGCGGTCACCCGACCTGCGGCGCGTGCTGTGCGGGCGTAGCTCAATGGTAGAGCCCTAGTCTTCCAAACTAGCTACGCGGGTTCGATTCCCGTCGCCCGCTCCATATGGCTCAGGGCCAGGTCGGAAGGATCATTCCCCCGCCTGGCCCTGAGTGTTTCCCGGGCTGCGTTCAGTCCGTCGTGTCCCCCGCGTGCCCCTCCGGCTCCTGATCTTGTTCTGCCTGGGCCTGCGGCGGTGTTCTGCGCGATCGGCTCGTCGCGGCGATCCTCGACGTCCCGCCGGCTGATCGGCGCCCGCCGATTCAGAGGGTCCGGACGTCCAGCGTGTAGACCGAGCGGTCGCCGTACGGGACGTACAGGGCGTCCCCGACCAGGGTGAGGGGGGCGCCGGAGGTGTTGTCGGGCTCGCCGCTGTCGTCCCGGCCGTCCCGGGTGCCCTCGACCTTGCCGGTGGAGACGTTCAGGGCGGCCACCCGCCCGCTGGGGGACGCGAAGTAGACGTGCGTGGCGGAGGCGGCCGGCGGGCCCTGCTGCTCCACGGTGGAATTGCTGTCCCAGAGGGTCCGGCCCGTGCGGGGCGAGACCGCGCTGACGCCGCCGCTGCCCCGGGTGAAGTAGACGGTTCCGCGCCGGAGGTGGGCGCCGGACGCCTCGGCCTGCCTGCCGGAGACCCGGACGGTGGTGAGCGCGCGCGAGGAGACGTCGAGCAGGGTCAGACCCTTGCCGGGCGCGTACGCGTGCGTCAGCACCAGGCTGCCGCCGTCCCGGCCGAGCAGATCCTGGGCGCCCTTCGCCTCGACCGTCCAGCGGGGCTTGCCGTCGGCCGTGCCGATCTCGGACACGGTGGTCCTGGCGGTGTCCTGCTCCCACCTGCCGGTGGTGCAGATCAGGTAGGCGCGTTCGGCCGCGGCGCGCAGCAGGCAGCTGTCCGCGCCCTGCGGCTCGGGGCGCTTCCAGCGGACCTCGCCCGTGCCGGCGTCGAGCAGGGCGTACTGCTCCCCCTGGCCGCCGTAGGACGTGATGACGCCTTCGGGGACGGAGACGGCGCCGCCCTGCACGCCGTCGGGGGCGCTCGCCATCTGGCCGTCGGCCGTCTCGGTCCGCCACAGCACCTTTCCGGTGCCGGCGGCCAGGGCGGAGACGGTATAGGTGAACAGCGGCCCGGCTCCGTCGGCCATCTCCCGCTCGTTCACCTGGTAGGCGTAGACGCGGCCGCGGCCCGTGCCGATGATCGAGCCCTCGTCGCTGGTCAGGCTCTCCGGTGCGGTGGCGTCGACCAGCCGGGTCCAGGTGTTGCGGCCCCCGGCCAGGTCGAAGCGGGTCGCCATGACCTGGGCACCGGCGCAGAGCAGGGACGTGTCCACCACGGCGCAGTTCTGGAAGGAGTTGCGGCCCGGACCGCCATCGATGCTTTCCGGGACCTTCGCCCTGACGGCCCACGGTTTCCAGCCGTCGGGGAGGTCGGCCGCCCTGGCGGTGGAGGAGGGCGGGCGGTCGTTGTCGCGGATCAGGGCGACGGTGGTGGTGACGATCGCGGCGAGTGCGACGGCCGCTGCGGCCGAGGCCAGCAGCAGTCCGTGTCTGCGGCGGCTTCGGGTGCGCTCCGCCCCGGGCACGGGTACGCCTTCCGGGTCCCGGGGCGGCCGGTGCTGTTCCGTGGGGGTCCTGTCGGGCGCGGGGCGCCGTGCTTCGTGCCGCTCGGGGTCCGGTCCGCCGTCCGTCCCGGCGGGCGGCGCGTGGGGCGTTTCGCCCCGCTCGGTGCGGGCCGCGTCGGGCCATGCCGTGCCGGCCGGCTCGGTCGGCCGGGCGCCCGGCCACGCACGTACGGGGCGCGGTTCGCGGGTGCCGGGTACCAGGACCGGGCCGGGGGTGCCGCCCTCGCGGAGCAGCGTGAACAGTTCGTCCGCGGCGGGGCGGTCCTTGGGGTGCTTCTCCAGGCAGAGGCGGATGAAGGGGAGCAGTTCGGCGGGGACGCCGGTGAGGTCCGGTTCGCCCTCGACGACCCGCAGGGCCGTCTCGTAGGGGCTCGGGCTGTCGAACGGACCGCGGCAGGTGGCGGCGTGGGTGAGGACCGAGCCGAGGGAGAACATGTCGGCGGCCGGGCCGACGTCCTGCGGGGAGGCGAACTGCTCCGGGGACATGAAGGGCGGGGTGCCCATGACGCGGCCGGTCTGGGTGAGGACGTCGGAGGCGGCGAACTCGGCGGCGCGGGAGATGCCGAAGTCGATGACGCGGGGGCCGTCCTCGGCGAGCATCACGTTGGCCGGCTTCAGGTCGCGGTGGACGACTCCGGCGCGGTGGATGTCGCGCAGGGCCTCGGCGAGGCCGGCGGCCAGGCCGCGCAGGCGGGGCAGCGGGAGCGGGCCGTGCTCGCGGACGTGCGTGCCGAGGTCCGCGCCCGGGATGTAGAGCGTGGCCATCCAGGGGTGCGGGGCGTCGGCGTCGGCGTCCACGACGGGGGCGGTGAAGGCGCCGCTGACCCGGCGGGCGGCGGCGACCTCGCGGCGGAAACGGGTGCGGAACTCGTCGTCGTCGGCGTACTGGCTGTGCACGACCTTGATGGCGAGGCGTCGTCCGGAGGCGGAGCGGGCCAGGTAGACCACGCCCATGCCGCCGGATCCGAGGCGGTCCTCGGTGCGGTAGCCGCCCACCTCCGCCGGGTCAGAATCGCGCAGCGCCATCCCTGTACGTTCCCCCCGTCACGCACCGTCCTGTGGTCGGGGCGAGCGTAACCGCCCCTGCGCCGGGCCCGGAGCGCGGGGCGCTGGAGGAGGCGTCGGCGTCCCGGTCAGAAGCTGATGGAGTTGATGGTCTCCGCTATCGAGTTGAGGAACCGGTTGATGGACGGGGCCATGCCGGTCGAGGCGAGGAAGAAGCCGAAGAGGATCGCCACGATCGCCGGCCCTGCCTTGATGGACCCCCCTCTCAGCAACACCACAAGGATGATCGCCAACAGCAGCACCACAGACAGTGAAATGGCCACAACTGATCACACACCCTCGGTCGGTCCGCTCTCCCGGCCCGGGGACGCGACCCCGCGCACCCCCGCCAGAACCATCGTGCCACCAACACGGCCGGGCTATGCGGCCGGTGACGCATCGGACACACACGTGTCGCGCCCGCCCGCGCGGGGGCGTTTGTGTGCAAGGTCTCAACGCCGGGGAGTCGCACGGCAATTCGACGAGCCACCCGGACAGGGAATTCGACCGTATCGTTTCCGTCTCCACACAACGCGTTCGCAGCTAATTCGAATTGCTGCCACAAGCCCCTCAACAGCCGTTCGAGCCGGGGCTCGAAGAGGGCTGAAGCGGACATTCCGCTGGAGTCGCCTGCTGGTCTTATGCGTCGCTTAGTCCGGAAGTATCACGACAAGCAGGGCTTGGACAGTCCACACAATCCGCCCTCGGATGATGTGTCGGCCATCACTCCGACAGTGACGTCAACCACTCGTAATCCGGGGTACCCGCAGCGAATAGCCAGGAATCACTTCCGGCGTTTTACGAATAGCTGTTGGGAACGCTAGGGTGCCTCAGATGTTCCACGCTGCCTCGTCCCCCGATCGCGCAGCGAGGTCCCGGATCGTCTCCCCGAGCTCCTGGTGGGAGGGTCTGTGACGAACTCGCTGCGACCGAACGGCGACCGCAGGGCGCCACTTCCCCCGGCACAGTCACCGGCCGACGGAGTGCCGAGCCCCCGCTCGCCGCACAGCACGCAGAAGAAGCAGAACGGCAAGCAGCGCGACGCGTTCTTCGACAACGCGAAGTACCTCGCGATCGTGCTGGTGGCCATGGGCCACGCCTGGGAGCCGCTCAAGGGCGACAGCCGGATACTGGAGGCCGCGTACCAGGTCGTCTACGCGTTCCACATGCCGGCGTTCATCCTCATCTCCGGCTACTTCTCCCGCAGTTTCGACATGCGGCCCGACCGGCTGAAGCGCCTGATCACCGGCGTGGCCGTGCCGTACATCATCTTCGAGACGGCCTATCCGCTCTTCAAGCGGGTCATCGACAACGACCCGCACCAGGAGATCAGCCTGCTCGATCCCTGGTACCTCACCTGGTTCCTGGTCGCGCTGTTCGTCTGGCGTCTGACCACCCCCATCTGGAACCTGGTGCGCTGGCCGCTGCCGCTCGCACTCGGTCTCGCCATGCTGGCGACCGTCACCCCGGAGATCGGTGACGACCTGGACCTTCAGCGCGTCCTGCAGTTCCTGCCGTTCTTCGTGCTGGGTCTGGTCATGAAGCCCGAGCACTTCCACATGGTGCGCCGCCGTTCGGTGCGGATCGCCTCGGTGCCGGTGTTCGCCCTCGCGCTGGCCTTCAGCTGGTGGGCGGTGCCGCGCATGAACACCGCGTGGTTCTACCACCGTGACGCCGCGCAGGAGTTGGGTGCCCCCTGGTGGACCGGGCCGGTCATGGTGCTCGCGATGTTCGGCTGCTCCCTGGTGCTGACCGCCTGCTTCTTCGCCTGGGTGCCGCGCCGCCAGATGTGGTTCACCGCCCTCGGCGCCGGCACGCTCTACGGCTACCTGCTGCACGGCTTCCTGGTGAAGGCCGGCGACTACCAGGGCTGGTTCGAGGCCTCCTGGCTGCACCGGCCGACCGGTGAGATCCTCGTGACCGTCCTCGCGGCCGCCGTCGTGACCGTGCTGTGCACCAAGCCGGTACAGCGCATGTTCCGGTTCGCGATGGAGCCGAAGATGGACTGGGCCTTCAAGAAGGACGCCGCCGAAGTCGCCCGCGAACGCCAGAGCACCGAGCGGCGCGAGCGTGGACGCGAGCGCGAGAAGGTCAACGCCTGACCCCCACAGCGGAAGTCATCCGACGAGACCGAGGAGTGCGCGCATCCGTGCGTACTTCTCGGTCAGTCGTTTCCGGGTCGCCTCGTCGAGGACCGCGAGGCGGGCCGGGTCCGCGTTGTGCGCCAGGTCCGACTCCTTCACCAGCAGCGCCCCGGGCGTGGCGAGGATCCGCGCGGCGTACGCCTCCGGCGGCTCCCCCGCCCGTTTGGTGACCGCGAGGACGATGTCCTTCGTACGGCTGCTCAGCGCGGCCCCGCGCAGCCACTGTACGGAGAGGGCGTCGTCCTCGACGGCGTCGTGCAGCCAGGCCGCCGCGATCTGCTCCTCGTCGCCGCCCCGCGCCCGTACGCCCTCCGCCACCGCCCGGAGATGTTCGGCGTAGGGCCGTCCCGCCTTGTCTCTCTGGCCGGTGTGCGCGGCGCGGGCGGCGGCCTCGACCTGGGCCAGGGTCATACGCGATGTCTCGGTCACCGCTCCAGTGTCTCCCCGCGCAGCGCCGCCCGGGCCGGCAGGCCGACCGCGAAGGTGCCGCAAGGCGGCCGGACCATGAGGGCGACCGCCCGACCGGCCTGGGAAAACCCCACCTCAGCGAGGGGAGGCCGCCGTCGGTCCCTCGCGGCAGATCAGCAGCAGGGCCCGGTCGTCGTTGACGTCCTTGGCGACCGCCTCGATGAGATGCCAGGCGGCACCGTGGAAGCCGCCGGCCACATAGCGGTCGGCCTCGCCGGTGAGGCGGTCGATGCCTTCGACGATGTCGCGGTCGGCGGTCTCCACCAGGCCGTCCGTGAACAGCATCAGCACGTCGCCCGGCCGCAGCGAACCCTTCACCGGGTCGAACTGGGCACCGTCGTACACCCCGAGGAGCGGGCCTTCGGCGGCCTTCTCCTCCCAGCGGCCGGTGCCGGCGCTGAGCTGGAGGCCCGGCGGGTGGCCCGCGGAATAGAGCTCGTAGTCGCCGGAGTCCAGGTCGAGGACCAGGTGGATGGAGGTGGCGAAGCCCTCGTCCCAGTCCTGGCGCAGGAGGTAGCCGTTGGCGGCCGGGAGGAAGGCGTGCGGCGGGAGGGAGCCGAGCAGGCCGCCGAACGCGCCGGACAGCAGCAGGGCGCGCGAGCCCGCGTCCATGCCCTTGCCGGAGACGTCGGTGAGGACGACTTCGAGCGTGCGGCCGCCGTTGGTACGGGCCGCCACCACGAAGTCGCCCGAGAACGACTGGCCGCCCGCCGGGCGCAGGGCCATCTCCTGGTGCCAGCCGCCCGGCAGGTCGGGCAGCTTGCTCTGCACCCGGATGCGTTCACGCAGGTCGAAGAGCATCGTGCCGCCGCGCCGCCAGGGCACACCGACCCGGCTGCGGAACTGGGCGAGGAGCAGTCCGAAGAAGCCGCAGGCCGCGACCACGAGCACGACGCCCGGGGTGACCCGCGAGGGGCCCTCCGTGTAGGGGCCGAGCTGCACCGACTCCACGATCAGCGCGGTGGCCGCGGCCGCGTACAGGCCGAGCAGGCTCGCCGGGCGCAGCAGCAGCCCGCCCACGACGACGGGCAGCACCAGCGCGGCCGGTGAGAACCAGACCGAGTTCCCCAAGGTCGCCGCCGCGATCAGCGGGACGGTCAGGAGCAGACCGGCCAGGGCGATCCAGTCCGAGCCGTTGCCGCGGAAGTAGTCCACGGCCGCTCGGCGCACGCCGACGCGGACCCGGTGCCACTGCTTCTTCAACCGGGCCGTGAACGTCTCGGCTTCCGCGCGCCGCTCTCGTCCTGATGCCATTAGTTCGGGACCCTATCCATCGGACCAGCCCCTTGGCACGGGAGGTCCCACTTGTCCCCCGTCCGAGGGCCGACTTCACAGTGAACTTCACGGGTGCGCCGCTCCGCCGCCACCCGGGAGAAATTCCCTCGCCCGTCCCGCTTCGCCCTGGTAGGCATGGCCCATGGCGACTGACGCGACCGGCTCCGCGCCCGATCTGCGGGTGCTTCGGCGGGATGATTGGGACAAGTGGTACGACACCCTCATCCGGGGCTTCGGTGGGGTGCCGGAGTCCACCGAAGAGCGGGAGTTGTGGAACTCACTGACCGAGACCGACCGTTCCCTCGGCGCCTGGGACGGCGACGCGTGCGTGGGGACGGCCGGAGCGTTCAGCTTCCGGCTCACGGTGCCGGGCGGCGCCTCGGTACCGGCCGCGGGCGTCACCATGGTCAGCGTGGCCGCCACCCATCGCCGGCGCGGGGTGCTGACCTCGATGATGCGGCGGCAGCTGGACGACGTCCGGGCCTCGGGTGATCCGCTGGCCGTGCTGACGGCCTCCGAACCGGCGATCTACGGCCGGTTCGGATACGGGGCCGCCACCTTCCAGTTGAACGCCGAGATCGACACGACCCGGGTGCGGCTCACGTCGCTGCCGGCGGGCACGGACGACGTGCGGGTGCGGTACGCCGTTCCCGCCGATGTGCTCGATGTGTGCGAGGCGCTGTACGCCCGGCTGGTGCCGTCGCGGCCGGGGATGCTGGCGCGGCAGCCCGGCTGGGAGCGGGTGGAGGTGCTCGATCCGGAGAGCGACCGGGGAGGAGCGTCTCCGTTGCAGTGCGTCCTCGCCGAGCGGGACGGCGAGACGGTCGGGTACGCGCGGTACCGCGTCAAGCCGGACTGGGATGCCGCCGGCCCCAACGGCACGGTGATCCTGGAGAACTCGGCCGCGCTGGACCCCGCGGCGGACGCGGCGCTGTGGCGGTTCCTGTTCGGCATCGACCTGACGTCGTCGCTGGTGCTACGGGGGCGGGGCCGGCCGGTGGACGACGCGTGGCGGCACTGGGTGTCCGACATCCGGCGGTGCCGGCCGCGGCTGCTGGACTCGCTGTACCTGCGGCCGGTGGACCTCGGGGCCGCGCTGGAGGCGCGGACGTATCAGGCGCCGGTGGACGTGGTGTTCGAGGTGGAGGACGCGTTCTGCCCCTGGAACTCCGGGCGTTGGCGGCTCAGCGGGGATGCGAAGGGGGCGTCCTGCGGGCGTACGGCGGATGCGGCGGATCTCGTGCTGTCGGTACGGGAGTTGGGGGCCGCGTACCTCGGGGGTGTGTCGCTGGCCTCGCTGGGGACGGCGGGGCGTGTCCGGGAGGTGCGGCGGGGGGCGCTGGCGGAGGCCTCCCTGGGGTTCGGGGCCGCCGTGGCTCCGTGGTTGCCGCACGGCTTCTGAGGGGCGAGGGCCGCACGGGTCCGGGTGCTCAGGGGCGTTGGCAGGACGGGCACCAGAAGAGGTTGCGGGCGGCGAGGTCGGCGGTGCGGATCTCGCCGCCGCAGATGTGGCAGGGCAGGTTCGCCCTGCGGTAGACGTACACCTCGCCGCCGTGGTCGTCCACGCGGGGCGGGCGGCCCATCGCCTCCGGGGTGTGCTCCGGGCGGACGGTGTCGATGCGGTTGTTGCGGACGCCCTCGTGCATGAGGCCGACGAGGTCGGTCCAGATCGCGTGCCACTCGGTGGGGGTGATGTCCTTGCCGGGGCGGTACGGGTCGATGCGGTGCCGGAAGAGGACCTCCGCGCGGTAGACGTTTCCGACGCCGGCGATGACCTTCTGGTCCATCAGGAGGGCGGCGATCGTCGTACGGCTGCGGGTGATGCGGCGGTACGCGGCATCCGGGTCGGCGTCGTGGCGGAGGGGGTCGGGGCCGAGGCGGTCGTGTATCGCCTGCTTCTCGGGGGGTGTGATGAGGGCGCAGGTGGTGGGGCCCCGGAGGTCCACGTAGGTGGTGTCGTTCGCGACGCGGAGGCGGACGGTGTCGGTGGGGGGCGGTTCGGGGGCCGGGCCGAAGGTGACCTTGCCGAAGAGGCCGAGGTGGATGTGGATCCAGTCCGTTTCGCGGAAGCCGAGGAAGAGGTGTTTGCCGTGGGCTTCCGTGTGGGTGAGTTCGGTGCCGGTGAGGAGGGTGGCGGCGGGGGTGAACTTGCCCTGGGGGCTGGTGGTGCGGGGCTTTGTGCCGAGGAAGGCCGTCGCGTAGTCCTGGGCGAGGCGGTGGATGGTGTGGCCTTCCGGCATGGGGTCTCCCTGGGGTCGGTTCGGTTTTTTGCCCACCCGCCCGCCCGACACGGTCAGTC
>NZ_WWIC01000224.1:0-62670 GCF_009872555.1 Streptomyces sp. SID5643 | reverse complement strand
GCGCGCAGCGCGCAAGCGCGCTGCGAAATTCCCGCGCAAGCGCGGGAATTGAATTCCGCAAGCGGAATTCTAAAAGCGGGTCAATTCGCGCAAGCGCGAATTAAAAGCACCCGCGCAAGCGCGGGTGCCGAGGCTGGCAGCAAGGGGAGGTGCATCACGCTCGCGCCTGTGTAGGGCTTGGGATTCCAGGCCACCACCCCTGCAACGGAAGTGACGGGCCATCAGCCTGACGGGGTGCCGGCCCCACCGCAGTGACGGGCTCCGCTGCGCTCCACCCGAACCCCTCCCTCACTCTCGAAACCACCCCGACACGTTCACCAATACCCCGTCAGCATACACCACAACCCGCCGCATCGGGGCGAGATTCAGCCATGTATCACCCTGGGGCGGGAACATGGAGTGTGAGTGATGCATCACGGTGCTTGGCTGTGTAGAGTCTGGGATCAGACACCACACCCCCGGCCACCCTCACCGCGCCGGACTTTCATTTCAGATTGCGCGCCACATTCCGCGAAAAGGAGAACACGGGAATGGCCGTGAAACTGCGTGACCATCAGATCGAGGCCGTTGCCGCCATTGTGCGCGGTCTCGATATCCCGCCGGGCGGCATTCCCGTTAATGGCCTGCGCGGGCAGGTACACGCCGCGTGCGGAACGGGAAAGACCATCATCGCGGCGGCATCGGCAAAGCGCCTTGTCCCCAAGGGTCGCATTCTCGTGCTGGTGCCGACGCTGGATCTGCTGACTCAGACGGTGCAGGCGTGGCGCGCGGCCGGGCACACGGGGCCGGCGGTTGCGGTGTGCTCGCTCCAGGACGATCCGGAGCTGTGGAACCTGAAGGTGCGCTCCACCACGAACCCGGTGCAGTTGGCTCTGTGGCACGGCCGGGGGCCGGTGACCATCTTCGGGACGTACGCCTCGCTGGGGGTCCTGGCGGAGGCGTTCGAGGGCGCCTACGGGCAGCAGCTGGCCCCGATGGACCTGACGGTGGTGGATGAGGCCCACCGGACTTCGGGCTCGATGGGTAAGGCGTGGGCCGACGTTCACAGCCAGGGCGTCATCCCCTCGCACCGTCGGCTGTACTTGACGGCCACGCCGCGGATCTGGGAGGAGCGGCTGAACCGCGAGGTCGCCGAGGGGGTGCGCGACCCGCTGCCGCGCGAGATGGCTGCCTCCATGGACGACGAGAAGGTCTTCGGGCCGGTCCTCTACAAGCTCTCGCTCGCGTCGGCCGTGTCGCGCGGGTTGCTGGCGCGGTACCAGATCATCGTCCTGGAGCTCCAGGACCCGGTCGTCACGCCCGAGCGGCTGATGGGCGAGGACCGGCACACCGAGGAGGTCCGCGGGCAGCGCCTCGGGGCGCTCCAGGCGGCGCTCCTGCACACGATGGCGCAGCACGGGCTCCAGACCTGCATCACCTTCCACCACCGGACGATAGAGGCACAGGCGTACGCGGAGGGCCTGGAGCGCGTGGCGGCGAAGCTGCACGCCAACGAGCCGGAGAAGTACCCGGCTCGGATCTGGGCGGACTGGCTGTGCGGCGAGCACGTGCCCGAGCGCCGGCGGGAAGTGCTCGCCGGGTTCGGGACCACCGCGCGGCGTGCTGTCCTGTCGAACTGTCGTGTCCTGGGTGAGGGCGTCGACATCAGGGCCGTGGACTCCGTGGCCCTGCTGGACCCCAAGGGGGCGCCGCATGACATCGTCCAGGCCATCGGCCGGGCTCTGCGACAGAAGCCCGGCGAGGGGAAGTTGGCCTCGTTGATCGTGCCGGTATTTCTCCAGCCCGGAGAAAAGCCGGAGGACATGTTCACCTCGGGATCGTATCGGCCTTTGGTGAAGGTATTGGAGGGTCTGCGCGCTCACGACGAAGAAGCCGTCGAATTGCTCGCGATCCCGCAGGAGCCTCAGAAGGACGTCGCGCAGCCTTCCGAGTACATCGGTCCGCCGCCCGAGGATGGCGAGGAAGAATCTCGTCTACTGCTGCGTTTTGCGGCTCCGCGTGATCCGGTGATGGTCGCGGACTGGGTCAGCTTCAACGTGATCGACACGGAGAAGCAGGACTGGGCGCGCGGCTGGGCGGCGCTCAAGAGGTTTACGGAGCGTGAGCTTCATGCTCGCGTTCCGTACGGGCACAAGGAGGGCTCCTACCCCCTTGGGCAGTGGGTCGCGGAGCAGCGACGGGCCTACGGAGCGGGGCAGATGAGCGGCCTGCGCGCCCGCAGGCTGGAGAAGCTGGGCATGGTCTGGAGCCTGGCGGATGAGCGGTTCCAGGAGAATCTGGAGGCCGCGAAGGCGTACTACGAGCAGCACTGGACGCTGTGCGCGCCCCGGTCGGCGACGATGCTGGACCGGCCGGTGGGGCAATGGCTCAGCAATTTGCGCCGCCCGGGTGCGCTGGAGGGTCACCCGGAGTGGAAGGCCGCGCTGGAGGCTGTGGACGAGGACTGGAACCCGGAGTGGCCGGCGGAGTGGCAGCGGCACTACGCCGCGCTGCGGGAGCTGGTGGCCGACGAAGAGGGCCAGGCGGAGGTCCTGCCCGGGTTCACGGTCCACGGCATGGACATCGGGAAGTGGCTGGCCCGGCAGCGCAAGCCCGAGGTGTGGCAGGCCCTGGCGGAGGGGCAGCGTGAGCGCCTGGAGCGGCTCGGCATCGCGCCGCTCGCCCCGGAGCCGGAGGAGCCCGTGAAGGCGTCCACGGGGCCTGTGAGCGCCTTCGAGCGGGGCGTTGCGGCCCTGGCGCAGTACAAGGCCCGCGAGGGCTCTGTGAAGGTCCCCAGGGCCCACGTGGAGCGGCTGGAGGACGGGACCGAGGTCAAGCTCGGGGTGTTCCTCAGTAACAGCAAGAGCCGCCGGGCGAAGCTGACGGCCGACAAGCTCGCCGCGTTGGCCGGCCTCGGGCTGGAGTGGGCGGCAGAGGAGGGAGCAGTATGACCGCGCCCGAGGAAGCGCAGCGTGTGCAGGAGGCCGTACGACGGCACGCCCGCAACCGTGCCTTCGCAGAGGCGGAGCAGGTCATCTCGTTGGTGCTGGCCGACCCGCAGGTGCAGGAGGCGAGGGAGCAGGTCAAAGCGGCGGAGACGCAGCTCGGCACCGAGCTGTGTGCCCGACTCCAGCCGTACCAGGACCGCTACGACCAGGCCGTGCGCGAGGGTGACGTGGCCCGGCTCGCCGGGATCTGTCCGGGCAAGCATGGCCGCTGGGGGCGGATCTGTGTCCTGGACGACGGTCACGAGACCTCGATGGAGGAACCGCACTGGGGCCGCAACAGCGAGGGGCAGCCGATCGCGTGGGTAGGCAGCGCACCCGACGACTGGTGAGTGCGCCAGGGCCGCCTTCCCTGAACTGGCGGGCGGCGTAAGGCAGGTAGGAAGGACCCCGGGCCCGCTGGGCGACCCGGGGTCCTTCGCTGCTTCGGGGCGGTGGCATCGCACTGGAGTGCGTGTAGGCCCTGGGATCCGGGACGCTCCCCCTTGGGGCTCGTCTAGCCGCCGGAGGCGCGTTGCTTTTCGATGTCGCGGAGTCTGCGCGCCTCGTTGACCTGCGCTCTGATCAGGGAGTCGAACAGTGCTTCTGGGTCGCCGTCGGGCCCCGCCATCGTGGAGAGGAGCGCGGTGATGAGGCTGGCGAGGACGGTGACCAGGTCTGCTGATCTCTCCGGGCCGCGGGCTTGCAGCAGCCGCCGCACGGCGTCGTCGATGCGGTCGAGGGTTGCCTCGTCTTCGAGGGATAGGCCGAGCCGCTCCGCGAGGAAGATTTTCACGACCGCCACGCCGTCGCCCAGGGCGAGGTCCACCTTGTAGTCGGTTCGCGCCTTCTCCGCTTCCTTGAGGACGGCTGGCATGGTGAACCGCTTGGGGTCTGCCCACAGTCCTTGCTGCTTCCACTGCTCGTACGGGAGCGGACCGGCAACGTCGCGGCGGGCGCGGTGATGGTCGGTCGGGTGGCCGTTGCCGGTGCGGCAGGCGCGCCCCACGACGGCCTTGCACGTGGGGCATTCGACGCGGCGGTACCAGTCGCGTACGAGCTGCTGCTCGGGCCCGGATCGCAGGTGCCTGCGCCACTCGCCCCACGTGTTCTCCGGCCCGTGCTCCGTCCCCATCGACCGTCCCCTCAACCCGGTGGTGCGTACGCGATGCCGTGTCGATGACCGTACCGGTGGAAGTGCTGGGTCGGGGCAGAGTGCCGGAGCCTGGTGCCCGAGCGGCCGGCCTTTTCCGCGGGGAGGCCAGTGCAAGGCCGTGTGCTTCAGCAAGATGGGTCCTGTTGGCCGCAGTTGAGGCTTGAGAGGGGATCGAATGCCTACAGGAGTGGCTGTCGTGTGCGACACCGACGACTGCTTCGCCGTCTACCTGGCGGTGGAGACCGGCGACGATGAAGACGCGCGTTCCGCCTCTGAGGTCTCGCAGCTGGCGCGCGACACCGCTCAAGGTGAGGGGTGGGTGGTCAGCTTCGGCTTCCGGCAGCCGGTGATGACCTGCCCCGGCTGCGCGGACGGCAGGGGGCCTGTGCGTGAGCGCGGGGACTGTCGGCGGTGCATGGGCCGCGTCGACTCGGAGTCCAGGTGCGTGTACTGCCTGCGCCAGGTGGAGCCTCAGCCCGAGGCGTGACGGCGGCGTTCGGCCGTCGTTGAACAGCGCGACTCCATACACCGGGCCCCGGGGATGCCTTCACTCCCCGGGGCCCGTGGTGTGTGCGGACGCTGGTCAGATCTCCCCGGCCGCCGTGGCGGTGAGCCAGTCTGCGACTTCGGCGTCGGTCATCAGCGGCACCTGGGCCGGGTGGGCGTCGCCGTCCTGGACGACATGGACGCGGCCCGGGAGCGGGCTGCTCTGGGGGGCGGGGTCGACTATCGGGGCGAGCCTCTGCCACATGCCGGCGCTGACCCGGGCGAGGATGACGGTAGAGAACTGCTCGCGGGCGCCGGGGATGAGACGTTCGCCGACGGTGGTGGGTCCGTCGTAGATGACGTGGATGCGGGCCGCGCGCCCCTCGTAAAGGACCGCCTCGAGGGCGGCGATGGCCGGGGAGCGCTTCGGGTCGTCCTTCTGCCGAAACGTCTCCCAGTAGCGGGTGAGGTGCCGGAGGGTGGCGTCGGCTCGGTCGATCACGACCATCAGCCGCGGCACACCGTCGAGGTCGTCGAGGGCGATGCGGCGCTCCAGCTCGGAGCCGAGGCCGACCAGGGCGTCGTGGATGCCGGCGACGTTGCCGCGGTGCGTGACCGTGGGCAGGTCCTTCGCCCACAGGTGGGCGATGCGGGTGTGGTCGAGGACCAGGGCGTGGGCGCCCTGGTGGAGGAACTGGGCGGTGAGGGTGCGCAAGATGGTCGTGCTGCCGCCGCCGGTGCCGCTGCAGACCAGGATGTGCGGCGCGGCTTCGATGTCCACGGCGATGGCCCGGCCGTCGGTGCTGATGCCGATGAGTGCGGCGGAGTCGGGCAGCGCCTCCAGTTGCTCGCGCAGGCCGGGGTCAGTGAGGCGCAGCAGCTTGGGGAGCGCCGTCGGGTTCGTCATCGTGGTGTTCCTTCTCTGTGCTGTACCTGGTGGACCGGGTGTTCACCAGGGCTGGGGGATCGTGTCGGCCGGACCGGACAGGTCCCGGTTCACGGGCTGCCAGGCGGGCCGGGGCGGTCAGTCGAGGTCGGTGGTCCCGGACGCGGCGCGGGGCCGGTTGCGGGCCCACTTCTTGAGGTCGCCGACGCGGTAGAGGAGTTCGGCACCGCGCTTGTCGACCGGCTTGGGGAAGCTCCGGTCGTTGGCGCGGGCGTAGCGCAGCGCGGCGATGGTGATGTCCGGCAGGTGGCGTTCGTGGGCCTCGCGGAGTCCCACCGCCTGGTCGTCATCGACCGGGGCCGCCGGCGACGTCGCCGCCGACCCGGCGGCCGGAGCTGGGTCGGCGGCCGGAGCTGGGTCGGGCGCCGCCGTGGTCGGTGTGGTGCTCCAGGCATCGCCGAGCGAGTCCGCAGGCACGGCGGCGGGCTGGGGATCGGACGTGGGCAACTTCTGCATCCGCACCGGGCTGGCCTGCGCGGGAAGGGCTGCGGGGCTCGGGCCGTCGGCGGCCTTCTTGCCGCTGGTTGCCCACTCGCGCGCTTCGGTCTCGGTGAAGAACAGCACCTGGGTCTCGCGGGCCGAGCCGCCGATGACGACCTGGGCGCGGCCGTGGTGCTTGGTGGACTTCGGCGCCGGGTGGACCTCGGGGGCGAGCATGCGCCAGGCGTTGACGCTGTAGCGGGCGAGGATGCGGGTGGCGAACTGCTCGCGGACCTCCGGGCCTCCCAGGGCGCGGGCGGTGGCGGACTGGGCGACCAGGAGCACGTGCATGCGCAGCTGGCGGCCCATGTAGAGGATCTCGTTGAGGGCGTCGACAGCCGGGGAGACCTTCGGGTCGCCGGACTCGCGGATCTTCTCCCAGTAGCGGGCCAGCTGCTTCATGGTGGCGTTGATCTCTTCGAGGAGGATCAGCACCCTGGGGCCGATGGCTTTCGGGTCGGCGTCGATGCCGAGTTCATCGGCGATCCGGGTGCGCAGCCGGCCTAGCTGCCCGAGCTCGATGAGCTGGTCGTGGATGTCGGCGATGTCGCGGCAGTAGGTGACGCCCTCGATGCCGTGGGCCCACGGGTGGGAGATCCGCTTGGTATCGAGGACGTACACGAGCGAGCCGTGGTGGAGCATCTGGCAGGCGATGCAGCGCAGGGTGGCCGACTTGCCGCCGCCGGTGGAGGCGTTGACCAGGATGTGCGGGGAGTCGGCGTCCAGGTCGACAGAGACGATCCGGTTCCCGGACCCGAGGCCGATGATGGGCGCGGACTCCGGGGCCTTGGCCACCAGCTCGCGGACCTTGGGGTCCTTGAAGAGGGCCTTAGCCGGGGGCTTGCGGGTCTTCTTCACCCGCACGTACGGCTTGCTGCCCTCGGGGTGCCAGTCGAACGTCACACCTTCCAAGGCGAGCTTCTGCGTGATGCGGTCCGCGACGACGTCGCGGGAGAAGTCCAGGTGCTTGGGCAGGTCGATCCGTATCTCCGCGTCGTCGTCGGAGAAGTTCTTCGGGATGTGGAGGTAGCGGCGCGGGTCGGTCTGCTCAGCCATCCCGAGCGGCCGGTAGAGGGCTTCGTGCAGCGGGACGACCCACTCGCGCATCAGCTCCCGGCGCTCGCGGGTCAGCGCCAGGTATGCCGCGCCGCCCACGGTCAGCACGCAGGCCCCGCCGATCCCGCCGCTCTCCAGCGTCGCCAGGACCTGCTCCCGGTTGTCCCACAGCTCCTGGGAGTTGTGCACAGTGGCGTCCAGGTCCTGGGTGGCCAAGTAGCCGATCTCGCACACGCCGGCCCCCAGCGCGATGCGGAAGAACAGACGTCGCCACCCGGGCTTGTAGGAGCGGCGCCGGACCTTGCCCTCCACCTTCGGCAGGACGCGGGTGCCCGCGCGCCAGAACGTGGCGTCGGTCCGCTTCACGCCGTCCAGGTCCCGCCCGGCCAGGACCCGGCCGATCCCTCGTGCGAGGGAGTCGGCGTTCTTCTCCAACTGCTTGTCGAACTTCGTCTGTGCCATGCCGTTGAGCGCCCTTCGTGCCGGTTGTGCGGGGCGCAACGGTGCCGCGAGAAGCGGACACCCACGCCGATCACGGACGCTAGGGCGATCTGCCTGTGGACAGATTTCACTGAGAACGGGCCTGATCCGGCTGATCACCGGACGGCTGTGTGGTGAGGGTTCCTACGCTCCGATCATGAACTGGACGAATGCGCTGGCGATCTTCGGTGCCGTCACCGGGGCCACCGGCCTGGGCTGGCAAATGTGGAGCCACCACCTCACAGGCGGCCGGGTGGAGGTCTTATCCACCCGGCTCAAGCGGGAAGGCCGGTGGTGGGTGCGCACCGACGTCTCGAACGTCGGCCGCCTGGACGTGACGATCGTCGGCTACTCGGTCTGGCGTGACATCCCCGGCCATCGCCTGAAGCGGGCGGTGTGGCAGCTGCGAGCCGTCCGGCGCGTGGGGTGGAAGAGGGCGCGGCGTACCCAGCTGCTGTTCACCCCGGCGGTGCACTTCGGGGCGCCGGTGCAGGTCGGAAGCGAGGCTGAGCGCATCGAGCTGCCGTTGGTCCTCAAGGCCGGCTCCATGGTGTCGCTGCCGCTCATCGGGATGGAGGTGCCCAACCGGATAGGCCGACAGCTTCGGGTCTCTCTGCACCTGGGCACCGGCCGCATCATCCGGGCCGATGTCCACGACGCTGACGCCCTGGAGCCCCTGCGGATCGACCTGGACGAATACACCGGCGACTGGTCCTTGCACATCGGCCCGCCCACGACCGACTGACCGGACGCGTAGCCGGGCCTTCGAGTGGCAGCGGGCGCTTACCGTGGGGCCGTGACCACGCCTTCCGACGACGCAGCCGACCCGGTGCCGGTGCGGGTCGTGCTGCCCGCTGATCCGGTGCTCGGTCATCCGGAGCAGGAGGTCGTCGCGCGGCTGTGGAGGCGGCGGCAGACCGAGGCGGGCTGGCTGTACCTGGTGGGGCTGCCGTCGTACCGGGACCTTGAGGACGGCGGCGTGGAGGCGGCGGAGTACCGAGTGTGGGTCCGCGCGCCCGACCATGTGCGGCCGGTCGACGGCGTCGACTACGACCAGGTCGCCACCGAGCGGCTGGAGCCGTCACCGCAGTCGGCGGTCCGCGAGGTGCTCGGGGAGCACCGGCCTTCGGGGTGGGTGCTGGCGAAGGTGCGCGAGGGGCGGGGCCCGGCCCGGGGTGTGCTGCACGCACCGGACTGCGAAGAGGCTCCGGAGGGCGCTCCGCTGCTCGATGTGGAGCACGCGTTGAACGTCGCGGAGAACCCGGGGACGCGGCTGTGCACGCTGTGCGGGTGCGCTCAGGAGCTGACGCCGATGCTGAGCGGGTTCGACCACATCACCGACTCCTGACCTGCCGTGGTCGGGTCTGTGGTCAGGGCGACCGGTGCCGTGGTCGGGCCTGTGGTCAGGGTGTGTCGCCGGAGTAGTAGAAGCGGCAGCTCACACCCGGGCCGGGCGTGCGGGGTTCGCCGGGGCGCGGGTCGTACAGGGCGCGGCCGCCGGGCCACCGAGACAGCTCGGTGGACAGGGCGACACCGTCGTCGACTTCCTCGGTCCGCCATCCGTGAATGTCCAGCAGTAGGCCGTCCAGCGGCCCACCGACCAGTTCGGCGTAGGTCCGGTGTGGGAGCGGGCCGGGGTGGGGGGTCGTCGTGCTCCGCGCCGTAGACCCGGCCGTTCAGCAGCTGCTCATCTCCGTTCATCTGATCAGCGTTGCAGCCGCCACCGACAACGCGGGCTTGCCCAGGGCTGCCTTGGGCTTGCCCACGTGGTCGGTGACCGCGGCTTGCCGGGTCAGGTGCGGAAGCGGGAGAGCCAGCCGCCGGCCTTCTGCGCGGCGGCCTGTTCCTCTGCCTCCCGGCTCAGGCGCTCCTGCTCCTGGCGCTCGCGTTCGTCGGCTTCGGCCTGCGCCTCGGCTGCGACGGCCCGGTCCTGGCAGTCCTCGCACAGGTGCGGGTGCGACTGGCGCGTGCTCCAGTCCCGGGTGTAGCCGATCGCCTCCCACCTGGCGTCGGTGAACTTCTGCCCGCAGTCCGCGCAGACCGGCCGCCGCGCCTCCCGCTCCGCGGCCATCCGTTCCTCACGGCGCCGTTCCTCTTCCCGGGCGGCCTGGCGACGGCGAGCAAGGTAGGCGTCCCGGCGGGCGTTGCCGATCGCTTCCAGCAGCGGCTGGCGGTGGTCGCGGCCGAAGCGCCAGAAGACGGGCCCGGCCGGGCCGTGTTCGCGCAGCTCCTCCAGCGTGGTCGCCACGATCGGGATACAGCGGTCGTAGGAGTGGTAGCCGCCCTGGGGATGCCACCGGCCCTGCCAGTGGTGGCGGGTGAGGTCGGCGACCCTGGCCATCTGGTGCTTGGCGGAGCGCTGGCCGACCTCGTGGAAGACGAGCAGGACCGGCGGGTGCACCCGCTCGTACTCATCGGCTGCGGGTGCCCACCAACGGGTGCGCCACATCGGCTTCTCGATGCCGTCGGTGTCCTTCTCCTGCCGCTGGAAGAACCGGGCGTACTTGTCGAACTTCCTCGCGATGAGGACGGCTTCCTCGGTGCAGTTGTCGACCTCGATGAACAGCAGCGGCACCCCGGCCTCCGGGGCGGTCAGGACGACGTCGGCGCGGGCGCTGCCGATCGCGGGGTTCTTCCAGGTGCCCTTCACCGGGAGCGCGACCTCGGTGGCGTAGGAGGCGAGGGTGCCGATCCCGTCGGGTGCGTCGACGGCGGCCCGCGCGGCCGCGACCGCTTCGGCCGGCTCCCGCATGACCTTCTTCAGGTTCGGCTTCGGGCGGATCAGCGCGATGACCGTCTCGTTCACCGTCATCGGGTGCGAGGCGCCGGAGCGGCCCGCGCTCTTGGGCATGCCGCCCATCTCCTCTATCTCGCGGTCCAGGTCGATCGCGGCGGCGGCCAGACCGTCCTTCGTGAGCAGCCGGGTCTGCTCACCGCCCCGCGTGCGGCCGCCGTCGACGGCCAGGCCGTGACGCCGAAGGTCGTTCACCGCGGCGCGGTGGGAGGCGGTCCGGGCTTCCTTCTGCTTGGCCGCCGTCGGCTTGGTCGTGTGCCGGTAGGTCAGGTGCGGCGAGGACAGCCGCTGGATCTGGTCGGCGGTGGCGACCTTAAGGACCCCGAGGACGCGCAGCACATCCGCGCGCAGGTCGTTGCTCGATCCCGCCTCGTTCTCCTTGCGCTTGCCCGCCATCAGGCTCGCCCTCCCGTCGTCCGCGACCGGCCAGCGGCCGGTCGCCGGCCCCCGGCCGTGGAGGGGACCGGGCCCCCGGACCCGATGATCTCCTCCACCACCGACAACCAACTCAGGTCATAGGGGAGAGAAGAGGGTTGTGACGATGCGGGGCGGACCTGAAAACCCGCGCTGACAAGGGGAATTGCCGGGTGTACGGCTGCCGGGCACGGAAGTGGCTTCGGCAGTGGGAACGCAAGCGCCGGCGGCAGGGCCTCACGGGGGCTTGCCCAGCAGCCGACGCGACGGGCGCGGCCAGGCCGGGCGGCGACGGCGTGAAGGGTCGGGCTCAAGGATCGCGGCCGCGCGGGGCTGCGAGAAGGGGTGGGTCGGTCGGGGGCTGGCACGGTGTCCTCGATTCTCCCGGCCTGCTGGCCGGGTCGGTGGTCGTCCGGCCCGCGTGCGGATGTGCGCACGGGCCGGGGCCACCGTGAGGAAGGACCCCTTGTCCGCGGTCTGACGGCCAGACCGGGCAGGCGTCCGTTTTCGCCTTGACCATCCCTTGCAGGGCTAGTTTGTGTGTGGTCGACGCCACACCGTCCGGGCGGAGTTCAGCGGGCGGGACGGGTGCTGGACGGCGAGGATCCGCGCCGCCAGTCCGAGGGCTTCTGGCCGCGGAACGTCTCGCCGCTCTCGATCCGGGCCTTGTTCCGGGCGAACTCCCGCTCGGCTGCGGACATCTGCCGGGGCGCGCAGCCAGGGTGTCCCCAGCCATCGGTCACCTTCGTAATGACCTCTCCCTTCGCGTAATCCTTGAAGCAGGCCGGGCAGGTGCCCGGATACGCGGCGCGGACCGAGCCGCGCGGCAGCGGCACCGCCTTCTTCGCCGCCGTCTTCTTCGCGGCCGGCTTCCCGTCGCCCGCCTTCTTCTTCGCCGCCTGCGCCCGCTTGATCGCCTCGCGCTGCGCCTTGCCGGGCCGCTTCTTCGGCTGCTGCCCGCGTGCCACCTTCGCGGCCTTCTGTGCCGGGGTCTGTCCCACGCGCGGATCGTAGAACCGGCTCCTGGCGGGCCGTCGCGCGCCACGCGCACCGGATGGCCGGGGCGGTGGCGCGCTGGTGTGGACCGGCGCGCGCATGGTGCGTTGAGTTGCGCGCGATGTAACGCACTCCCCCACTCGGGGAGCGCACCGAGTGGACTCCACCCGCACCTGGTGCGCTTCGCGAGGGCCTCCACTCTCCACTCGGTGCGGACGATGTCGTGCACTTCCACCCGGTGGAACGCACCGCGATGCGGCGATGCGCGGCATCGTCCGCGCCACGCACCGCCCCTACGCACGGTGATGATGCACGGTGCGCCGCGAGGGAGAGATCTCCCCTCCGCCACCGTGCATCGGATGCCCGGCGCGGGTCGTCTCCGCAGTGGTAGCGGAAGGTGTCAAGGGGAAACGTCGAAAGATCGCGGGAAACTCGTGGCTGGACAAGGGTTGCTTTCCGCCCGATGGACTGGGTGGAATCCGCAGCGGCACACCTGGACAAGGGGGTGCATCGAGTGCACCGCATCCGATGCACCGTCACCCTCCGTATGCACACCGCAGGGAGCGGGCGGGAGTGGCGGCCACTGCCGCCCGCATCGTGCGGCGCACCGGTGCGGTGGGGATGAGTGCACGGCATCGTCGGCGCGCGAACCGGTGCGCCCGATGCACCGCACCGAGCGCACCGGATGCCGGGATGTCCTGCACTCCCGCACCGCACCGGTGCACCGGAGTGGGGTCCACCCGATGCGCTCCACCGTGGTCTCCACTCCCGAGTGGACTCCACTCCCCACCCAGCCGCCGATCCGCGCCCGGGTGCGGTGGAATCCACCGAGCCCACTCATCCCCAGCGGCGGCCCCGCACGGAGCGCCACGGGTTCGGCCGGCCGCCGGGGAACTGCCGGGAGCGGCGCCGGACGGGCGGCGGCTTCGGCGACGGGTACAGCGCCGCGCGCAGCCGGGCCGCGTCGGCGAGCTGCTCCAGGCGCTCGCGCTGCTCCGGCGAAAGGTGCGGCGGGCTCGGGTGGACCATCGGGACCTCCGTGCTTCGGTGGGTTCGCTCCCCTGCACCCTCGCTTGCTGCGTCGCCTGCGGGGGCGCTCCCTCGGCCCACGTCCCGACAGGCGCTCCAGGGACTTCACCCGTCGTCCCGGGAGACGGGCACGAGGGCTCCGGTGCCCTCGAGGACGCGAAAACGCCGGCGCCCACGGACATCTGGTCCGTGGGCGCCGGCGGTGTCAGCGGTCGGCCGTCAGCTCGCCATCATGGCCTGGAGGTCGCTGAGCGACAGCTCGTTCGTGCCACGGTCCGCCGCCTTGCTCTGCGTCCACGCGAGGATCGCCGGGTGCGCATCCTCGTACTGGGCGCCGGCGGTCGTGTGCTGCCCGTCGGTGGTGGCGACCTGGGTGAGGTAGGCGGCCAGGGCGTGCGGGCCGCCGCCGTTGTACCCAATCTCGTAGCCCAGGCCGTTCCTCTGCGGGAGGACCGACAGCACGCCCTTGTCCGTCCGGGCCCAGAACAGACCGCGGCCGGTGTAGAAGCGGCTGAAGACGTCGTCCGGGCGCAGTTCGAGCGGGGCGTACGTCGTGTAGCTCCACTGGTCCGTGCCGCCGCTGCCCGCGTGCTTGAAGTGCTCGCCCACGACGGGCAGCCCGAACTCGGGGTCGTAGAAGGTCCGGCGGCACAGGCAGCCCGATCCGCGGATGGCGGAGGGGCTGTCCTTGTCCTCCGTGACGCACGGGTGGAACAAGGCCGGGATCTTCTTCGGGTCCACGAGGGTGCAGTGCATCGCGTTGGGCTCGCAGCGCACCAGCCTGCCCAGCCACTCCTGGAAGTGAGGTGTCACGGTCTGCTGCGCCTCGATGTCCAGTACGGCGTTCAGCGACGACGTGACGGCGCCGCGCTGGGGCTCGGTGTAGAGGACGAAGTTCAGGTAGCCCTTCGTCGGGTCGGTCAGGTTCAGATCGCGGGCCTCGTAGGGCAACGTGGCGCTCCAATGCGGGGGCTTGGCGGCCGGGGCGCGGCCGCGGGAAGTGGGGAGGGTCAGCCGGCGCGGTGTTCCGGGCGCAGGGTCAGGCCGTCGTACAGGAACTGCTCGGCGTCGTCCGGTCCGAGCCCGATAGCGCGGCAGACGGCGAGTCCTTCGTCGTCGCGGTTGAAGGCGAGCAGGATCTTGCGGCTGGCAGGGTCGGCCATGGCGCGGCGGGCAGCTTCGATGGTGTGGGCGACGCAGCCGGTGGTGCCGTCTTCGACGATGTCCCGGCGCGTGGTGTCGTCCCAGACGTTGAGCTGAAGACGAGCGCCCTCGGTGGAACAGCCCTCCTTGGAGTCCGCTCCGAGAACACAGCGCCCGAGCAGTGCGGCGTGGGCGTGCCGCTGGAGGTAGACGACCTTCCCCAGGACTTCTGTGACGTGCTTCTCCAGATTCTTCTGGACCATCTCCCGGGGCATGATCTGGACTTCCGAGCCCGAGGCCCTCGCCCGGATCTGCAGCGCCGACACCTCCTTCGCGAGGTCGTCGGCCATGCTGAGCAGGCTCACAAGGTTGACGTCGCCGGGTTGGCGGGGCGGGGGCAGTTCGTCGGGGTAGCTGTCGAGCGGTTCCAGCGGTTCGTGCAGGTCGGTCAAGGTTCCTCCCGTGCCAGGTGCCAACCTCCCGATTCTCGATCCGGCTTCCGGGGGCTCGCCGGTGAAGTTGCAGATCGGCCATGCGCTGGCCGGTTGCCATCTCTCACCGGTCACGGCCCGCTCCCCTGCCGTGGTCGGGCCGGTTTATATGGTGCTGCTGCTGGTCGGCGGGCTTGACCACGTCGGCCGGCTGCTCGGGCTTTGGCCGGGCCTCGAAGGCGCGGCGGCGGGCATTGGCCGTGCGGGTGAAGGCGGCGAGCCGTTCCAGGTTCTCCGGTGTGCGCAGCCACGTAGCCGGGTCGGTCGTACGGCCCTCCAGGTATTCCTCGGGCATCGCGGCCTGCTGGTGGGTCTGAACGGCGGCGGCCCGCTGCGCTGGGGTGAGTGCGGCATCCCGGCCTGGATGGTCGACGGCGTGCGGCGGGTCTGACGCGTGATCGTGGTGGTCTTCCGTGTGCGCGGCGGCCGGGGCGTCGTCCCGTGCGGCGGCGGGTGGAGTACGGGCGGCGCGGATCGCGTTCTGCACGGCGAGGCTGGCAACCCGGGCCCGCTCGTACCGGCTCGACTCGCGGGGAGGCTTGCCGTCGGTGCCGGCGATCCACCAGCGATCGGGCTCGGTGAAGTCGGCGGTATAGAAGAGCTGGTCGGCATCCGGGGTTCGGCGGCCGGGCTTCGGAACGGTGGACTGACGGGAGTGGTCGGACAGGGCGCGGTCGGCGATGTAGTCGTCCAGGCCGCGCGTGAACTCCTGGCCGCGCAGGGTCTCCAGCAGGTGCCGGCGGGCTTCGGCCAGGACGTGGCGGCGGGCGAAGGTGCCTCGGACAGTGGAGACGACCGCGGCGACGTCGACGGCGGCGAGTACGGCGTCCACGTGCGGATCCACCCGGGCCCGGATCGCCGCGCCCGCCGCGCGGCAGCGCTGAAGGAGCCCGTCGACCATCTGCTTGCCGAACTTCAACAGCGCGGACGCCCGCCACCACGCGAGCAGTTGCTTCAACGGGCGCGGGGTCTTCTTCTCGGGGCGGGTGTCCTGCGCCGCCTGCCAGCCGAGGCCGTGTCGGGCCTTCTCTCCTGGCAGCCGTCCATGCTCCTGCGCGAACTTGTAGGTGAGGCCCTCCAGGACGTCCTCGATCCGCTGACGGCGGGTGGAGGACCAGTCGATGAGCTCGGAGTCGACACCGGCTATCTCCATCACCGGGCGCAGGCCCGGCGTCACCTCCCGGGTCACCGTCGCCAGCCGCAATTCCTCACACACCTCGGTCGTCATCGCGAGGGTGTAGAGCGTCCCGGCCGCCACCACATTCCGGTACAGGCGGAAGGTGTCCAGAGCACCCCACACCGGCTCGCCATCGTCGTCACGGCGCTGCACGCGGTTGAGGACCAGGCAGTGGTCGTGCAGGAGCGGGAAGCCGTCCCGGTTGTCGAAGTGCCGGAACGCGGCGACCACAAGCGCCGGGGTCTTCGCGCGGCCGCGGCCCGAGGACCACCGGGTCTCCGCGACCTCATCCTCCAGCCAGCGCAGCGCCTTGGCGATGGCCCGCTCGTGCGCCTGCTCGATGATCCGGCGCGTCCTGGTGTCTCCCAGCGCCCACAGCACGATCAGGGACGCCTGCGGCCGGAAGGTGAAGTCGAGGGCGAGCAGCGGGGTCTGCTTGCGCGCCTCGATCTCTTCGATCGGCTGCCCGAGCACGGTGGCCAGTCGTGCCGTGTCCGGGTCGGCGCCGTCGTCCAGGAGGTCACGTTCGATGCGGTCGGCGTCCGGGTGCCGGCCCTGTCCGAAGACGAGCTCCATCTGCCGCTCGGACACTTCCGCGCTCTCGGTGAGCCCGAGCGCGGCCAGGCCGCGCCCCAACCACCTTCCGGGCGGGAGGCCGGCCATCTCCTGGGCGTCCTTCAACGACTTGCCGACCGGACGGCGGCCGTCCCCGAACGCGACTCCGCGCACGTAGTACCGCCACGCGTTACGCCTCTGAACCTTCGCGACACTCAGCATCCCCACAGGGGACACCGGCTCTGACCTGCGGAAAAGAGCGATCCCGTACGGCGGGAGAGTTCACCGGAACTTCACTGCCGAACCCGCACGGCGGGCGCTTTCGACGCGGTGGTGCCCGCCTGGCGGACACCACCAGGGCCATGTAAATGCTGCGCGGCACCCGGTCCCACGCGCCTCACACACCGCGAAAACCGCCAGCAGACGACTCCACCGTCAACGAGCGCACATCTACGTACCGCTCCCCACCCGACGGCCAAAGACGCCACGCCCTGCACCACGTCACCGACTCTCCGCCCCCGGCAACGCCGGGGGCTTCTTGCTGCCTGGAGGACCGACGTGCCGACCTACGAGACCTTGCCTCGCTTCACCACCGACCTGGACCGCCTCACTCCAGAACAGCGCCGTCGCTTCCGCCAGACCGTGGCGGCCTTCGTCGAGGATCTGCGCGCTGGGGCCTTCCGCGCCGGCCTCCGCATCAAGGGTGTACGGCGCGCGCCCGGCGTCTTCGAACTCACCTGGGATGGGAACGGTCGCGCCACCTGGTCCTACGGGCCGTCGATAGTTCCCGGCGAGCAGCACATTGTCTGGCGCCGGGTCGGCACGCACGACATCTTCACCGGGCCCTGATCCGTCAGCGCGGCGTGCGAATTCGCACGCGAGTGTTCGAGTTGATTCGAACAAGAGCGCTTCAATTGAAGTGCTCTGGGGCGCCACCCCTCACGCCTGCGGCCCGCCACCAGGGAGGTGGCGGGCCGCAGGAGTTCGAGCGAAGCTCCGCAGAAGTGTGCCACTGTGACACAGTTCCGAGGGTTAGCCCGTAAGCCCGGCGCGGGCCGGAAAGTGTGCCACTGTGGCACGTTTTCCGGGGCGTCAGTCGATCGTGATACCCGCCTCTTCCAGGGCCGCGTTCAGGGTCCTCGCCAGCAGGAGGACCTTCTCCGGGTCTTCCTTCACGGCAAGCCGCACCGTGTCCGGAACGAGGATCTTGACGGCCTTCTCAACTTCCGCACCAGGGTTGGCCTGCGTCAGGGCTGGCTTCTCATCCTCGTCATCCTCCGCCCGGACCACGAGGCCGCAGAGGGTCACGGCCTTGCTCAGCTCGTCAGGCGAGGGAACGGCCCCCTTCTTGGTCGACCAGGCGGTCTCCCAGACCTTGAGCACGCTGTCTTCGCCGTGCTGTCGCCGGACCGGGTGGAGCACCTGGGTCTGACGCGACGACAGGTCGCTGACCGGGTGATCGGCCCTTGCGAGGATGTTCAGCAGGGGGATGATGCGGGTGATCCGGTAGCCGCTGGAGCGGGAGATGCCGTGCTGCTCCTGGCAGTAGCGGTTGAAGCTCCGGTACGGCTTTCCGTTGTTGTCCTTCAGGTGCTTGTAGAGCTTGTTCTCGTGGACCCACACGAAGTAGGGCCCGGCCTCCTCGAGGAACGCCGCCATGGCCTTGTCGGCGGCCTCCCGCCATTTGACCTTGGCGTCATGGATCGCGCGCTCGCAGACGACAAGCTGCTCAGAGGGCTTCGCCTTGGGGTCGGGGAGTCCCGTGCCGAGCCGTGCCGCCGGCACCTTGGCGGTCTTGGTGCTGGCGCGGTCGCCCTTCTTCTCGGGGGCCTTGCTGCCGCTGGTCTCTTCGGGGGCCTCCGTGCCGTCAGCGTGAGGGGACGTTGCGGGGCTGGAGTCGTCGAGGCTGAAGTCGGAAAGGCGGGCCATCAGGCTGCGACCTCCAGCGTCTCCACAAGGTTGAGGTAGTGACCCAGATCCTTGGGGCACGTCTCCATGGCGTCCTCATAGTCCACGAGGTCAGGCACCTCTGAACCCAGCAGGTCGTAGCCAGCGCCGCGGACCAGGTCGCGGGCGGCTTCGTTGTGAGATGCGCGGGCGTTCTTGACCCGGGTGAAGACCACGTACGCGTCGATCTCGGCAATGCGGTCCTTGGCGGCCGACAGGGCGCCGTCGAGCGAGCCCTTGATGCGGCGCATCTCCGCCTTGCGTGGCGAGGTGACGAAGAGGACCTGGTCGCAGACCGCTACGGCGGATCCGAAGATGTCGCTGGACTCGCCGCCGCAGTCGATCACGACGACGTCGTAGCCGTCCGTGTCGTCGAGGACGCGCTGGCCGACCCGGGCGTGAGGCCAGGTCTCGATGTCGAAGGGCAGCGGGTCACCCTTCTTCTTGGCCAGGCGGTGCCAGTCGTACGCGGTCTGCGACAGCGGGTCGGCGTCGACCAGGAGGACACGCAGGCCGTAGTGGACGGCGTAGACCAGGGCGACGAAGACGCTCATCGTGGACTTGCCGACCCCGCCCTTGAGGCCACCGATGGCGATGACCTTCTTCTTGCCGGGGCGCAGCCAGGCGAGCGTGGCGCGGGCCTGCGTTTGTGCCTCGCTCAGCGCCTCCGAGCGGGGGATACTCTCGGGGTTAGTGGTCGTCATTCTCTTCCTCGCGGTTGATCGTGGTGGCGGCCCGTACGGGGTCCCGTCTGGCAGAAGACGGGGCGTCCGTGTTTCCGGCCGGGTTGAGCGTAGCGCCGCGGATGCGGCGTGCCGCTCGTTCGTCAACGCTGCGAGAGGCGCTCAGTCACCCCCTGAAACACAAGAAGGCCCCGCCTCCTGGCAGTTGCCGGGAGACGGGGCCTTCTTGGTTGATCTCACGCAGACCAGGTCGCCGGAGCGCCGTGGTCGGGGTCGGGAATGCTGGCAGCGGTCACCGCGGCGGCGGGATGCCGCAGGGCGGTGATCGGTACGGCTCCGGGCTCATCGGCCGGCGCCCACACCATCCGCCATGTCTCATCCCACTCGCACCCACAGCCGTGATCCGGGTGCGGGTGTCGTAAGAAGACGCCGTGTGTGAGGACGGCGCGTGGGATGCGGGGGATGCGCTCCGCCGGGTCGTCGCCGGGGTACAGATGCAGGTTCCGCCAGCCGTGGACCCGGGCCATGTACGCGGCGGCGGCCTCAATGATGTCGGCCCACCGCTGGTGTCCGAGGACGACGAAGCCGACCGGGTAGAGGTGATCGTCGGTGGGGTCGTCGATGCCGGTGACGTGCATGCCGCGATGGACGATGAAGCCGTTCTCCACCGCGTCCTCGCCGGGCGTCCAGAGCTGTTCGGCAGGGTGCATGGTGCCGTCGTCACCCTCGCTGGTCACGAGGTCGTACAGGCCTGTGGTCGTCATGCGCTCGCTCCCGTGCCGGTGTCGGCCGCCTTGAGGACGCGCGGGAGATGGACGTGGAGGTGTTCGACGTCGACCTGGCGGCCGCGGGCACGCAGTTCGCGGGCAAGGAGCTCGGTGAGTCCGGCTGCCCTGTGCCTACCGCCTGCACATCCGATGGCGATGCGGCGGGGGCCGGCGGGTAGGTCGGCGTAGTCGGCGAGGTTGGCGAGCAGCTCGCGGGCGCCGGGCGTGTTCAGGACGACGTCCTGGACGCGGGGGTTGAGGCCGTCGAGGTCGAGGATGTCGCGGGCGGCGGCCGGGTCGCGGAGCCGGTCGCGGACGTCCTCGATCCGGTCGGCGGCGGGCGGGACGGGGGAGCCGTCCGGGCCGGTGGGCAAGTGCAGGTAGCCGAACGAGATCAGGCGGATCGGGCGCAAGGGTGCCTCCTGCTCTGGGTGAAGGGCGGGAACGTGCGGGAGCGCCGCGCCCGGCCGGGAAGGGCAGGGCGCGGCGCTCCGGGGATGGCGCTACTCGGTGGAGGTGTCGGTGACCACGAGGAACTGGTCAGTGGGCAGGTCCATCACGACCTGAGCGTTGGTGCCCTGGGCGCGCTGGGCGGCGGCGAACTCTTCGGCCGGCCAGGAGCCGCGGGGGCCTCCGGCGGGGAACCGTTCCAAGACGGTCCGGGCCTTTTCGGGGGCGGTTGCCATCAGGTGTCACCGCCGTTCACGCGCTCGTGGATGTCGATGAGGGTGGCGATGGCGTCGGGGTTGTCCGCCTCGCCGACCCACTGCCCGAGCGCGGTGAAGACGGGCACCTGGTCGCGGTCGGCGTCGAAGATGACGCAGTAGTCGCCGTAGCGGTCCATCACCATGTCCCGCAGGACGGGGATGAGTCCGGTGTCCAGGACCTCCAGGGCGTCGACGGTGAGCCGGGCGGGCTCGCCGTGCGCCGGCGGCTGGACCAGGGTGCCGGTGACGCGCAGCAGGTCGCCGGGCTGTATGCCGTTCAGCAGCTCGTGGGTGATCCGGGGGTCTCCGCTGGTGCAGGTGACGACCGTGTCGGGGGCGTCGTCGGCGAGCGCGTCGATGTCGGCGGGTCGGACGATCAGGTCGAAGGTGGCGGTCCCGATGCGCGGGCCGGGGACGGGTATCGCGTCGACCCAGCCGTCGACGGCGCAGTGCTTGGTGTCCATCAGCTGGCCTCCGCCAGGGGCTTGGTGGGGCGAGGGGAGCGGGGTCGGGTGGTGCGCTGGGCGATGTCCAGCAGCTCGCGGTTGCGCTTCCGCTGGGCATCGGTCAGCGGCCGGGCCTGCGCGCCGTGGCGATGCCAGAGCGGGGAGGCCGGCGGCTCGGGGTAGGCGAGGGCGTGGTCGACGTCGCGGTCGGTGCTGCTCATGGAGGTCCTCCAGGTGGAGGTCAGGCGTGGTCGCCTTGGCCCTTGTCCTTGGACTTGGGCTTCGGCGCGAGGTCGGAGGCGAACCGCCCGAGGCGGGCCTCAACGGGATTGGCGGAGATCCAGCCCTCCGCGCATGCCTTATGCACGGGCTCACCGGAGTGGGCGCGCATGGGCGTGGGCTTGTCGCACAGCTCGCAGGGGAGGTCCTGCCAGCGGTCGAAGTGCTGGCCATCGCGCCAGACGAGAAGCTCACCGGGAGCCGGGATCAGGCCCGGCTCGAACGGCGGCTTCTCCTTCTTCGTGCGTCCCGGGCGGGTCACGGCCGGAAGTCGGGCAGCTGCTGGAACACGCGGTCCAGCAGGTCCTCGGTCGGCTTCCAGGGCCCGAGCTGCCCGGCGGCGGGGACCGGCAGCGGCAGCTCCTGGACGTCCTGGAGGACCAGGTGCCAGGTGCCGGCCTGCGCCCACGGCGTGCAGGGCTCGGAGCCCTCGGGGTCCTGGTGGCAGTCGACCAGGCGTGCGATGCCGATCACGGCTCCGGTGGTCAGCTCCCGGCCGCGGATCGTGCGGGCGATCAGCGGGACGCGCAGGGCGGGCCGGTCGATCCGCTGGCCCGCGTGCAGGAGCATCCAGCCGCGCCAGCTCCAGGGCTTGGGGCGATTTTCGATGCCCTTTGCGCCGGTCAGGATGCAGGTGGCGTGCGGCTGCTGGACGCTGATGCCGCGGATCCAGTCGCCCTGCGGGAGGGTCGCGGTGCTCATGCTGCCCGCCCCCATACGGCCGTTCCCGGGCGCCCGGCGCGGCGGCCGTTGATGGACGGCACCGTGGTGTGCGCGGGCGAGGCAACGGCGGCGCGGCCCGAGTGCTTGCCGTCGTACAGCGCGGCATCGGAGGCCCGCTGTAGCACGGTCAGGTCGCGGGAGCCGACCGCGTGCGGGGTCGCGGCTCCGACCGAGGCGGCCACGTCGACGGTGCGGCCGTCCTCGAGGACTACCGGGGTGTGCAGCATGCGGACCAACTGCGCGAGGCGCTGCTCCAGGCGGACGGCGGGCAGCTCCAGGACCACGGCGAACTCATCGCCTCCGAGGCGGCCGACGGCGGCGCGCGGGCCCGCCCACGCGGTGAGCCGCGCGGCGGTCGCGGCCAGGACGGCGTCCCCGGCCGGGTGGCCCATCGTGTCGTTCACGGCCTTGAAGTGGTCCTGGTCGACCAGGACCACGGCCGTGTCGTCGCCGTGGCGGGCCAGGAGCCGGCGGGCGCGGGCGGTGTAGGCGTCGCGGCGCAGCAGGCCGGTCAGCGGGTCGCGGCGGGTCGCGGCGAGCTGCTTGTGCAGGGCGACCGCGTGGACCGCCCAGCCGGTCAATGGCACGGCGGCGGTCGTCAGTAAGAGGGTGCGCTGGCCGATCCGGCCCTGAACGCGCAGGAGGGACGACATACTTGGGTTCTCCGTCTCGTCTCGTACGGGATGGATGGGCCCGGGGCAGCCGTCCAGCCGCCAAGCAGAGCGGCTGTCCCGGGGCGGAGCTACAGCGCGAAGTCGCTTCGGCTGGTCCAGCTGACGGGGTTGTGCCAGAGGCCGGCCTTCGCGGCGGGCCACTCCATCTGCCAGCCGGGCCGAAGCCCGCGCGCTCCCCAGCTGTCCGGCTGCTTGCCGGGGATCTCAAGTCCGGCCGTGTGCGCGGCGAGGGCGGCGTCGTACACCTCGTGCGCGCGACGTAGGGCCGCAGCCGGGGAGTCGGCGACGCCGGTGAAGACGTGCACACCGTGCCGGTCGGGGTGGTTGGTGTCGTGTATGGGGACGTCGACCTCGTAGATCCGCAGGTGCATGACGTCCAGCTCCTCTCGCTGTTCGGTGGTGAGGGACCACCGCGACCGCCCCGGCCTCGAACAGGGAGGCCGGGGCGGCACGGAGCGTCCGTCACGCCGGTGAGGGCGGGTCAGAAGTCCAGATGGATCGTGATCGGGCGCCGGGGATCACCGGCGCTGGTGTGGACCGTGCGACGGTGCGCGGCGAGGCCGGCAGCCCCGCCCTGGATCGGCAGGTGGCAGTCCGGGCAGCCGTGCCACCACTCATCCCCGGCCGGGAGTTCGGCCGGGGTGAGCGGGTGTGAGTGCGGGCCGTCGGCGGCGCGGCTCACGCGACCGCGTCCGCGTACTGCGCCTCCAGGTCCGCGCGGCCCTCGGGGTCGTCGTCCTGGTCGTCGTCGACGCCGTCGCCGTGGACGGTGCAGACGATGTCCGGGCCGTTGTCCATGGCGCCGGTCAGCGCCTTGTGCAGGTCGGTGACCGAGTAGACCGGCGCCCATGCCTGCCCGGCGCACTCCGGGTCGACGGGGCAGGGCAGCAGGACGTCGAAGCCGAAGTCGCCCTCGCCGTCGACGTCGTCGCGGTACGCCAGGGTGAGGTACTGCTGACCGAGGCGGATCTCCGCGACGCGGTCCCGGCCGGTCACCAGGTCCGAGCCCGGCCGCCACCGCCACAGCGGAAGGATCTCCGGGCCGAAGAATCGGCGGACCAGCCACAGGTCGCCCAGGCCCTCGCTGCCGTCGCACCCCAGGTCGGCCTCCCGGACCTGTGCGAGCCGCTTCAGGAACGGCTCCAGGCGGTACAGGGCGTCGGCGAAGACGATGGTGTTGAAGCCTTCGGCGGCCAGCTGCTGGTGCGAGCGGACCATGGCCTGGTGCTGGGCGCGGACGACGTCCTCGGGCACGCGCCGGTTGTCCGGCCGCGGCCCCTGCCGTTCCAGGCAGACCGACAGCGGCGTGGCGACGACGACCGCGACGGTCGGCATGCCGTGCCGCTTGGCGGCCATCACCAGCTCCACCCTGATGTGCTGCTCGCAATTGGTGGCGTCGATCACCGTGTTGACCTTCCGGGCCATCCGGCGCTCCAGGATCAGCTTGAGGACGTCGGCGGCATCAGCCGTAGCGTCCTGCCGGCCGCAGTCGTCACTGACCACGCCCCGCAGACCATCGAGCGAGAGGACCTGGGAGGCCGGCCAGGTGCGTGCCAGCGTCGACTTGCCCGCACCAGAGGCGCCGATCAGCACGATCAGCCCGTTCTCGGGCAGGTCCGGGTACAGCACCGAGGTCATGCGACGTCTCCTTGCGGGTCGAGGGAGCGGGCAGCCCAGTTCAGGCGCTGCCCGGCGTTGTCGGTGAGCAGGGCGGCGGCCTCGTGCAGCGGGCAGGAGGCGTCACCGTCGCGGTCCGGCTCAATCTGCTCCGCCCGCCGCGCGGCGGTGCTGACCACCTGCGCGAGCATCGGGAAGAGGCCGCCGGGGACGTCGACGTCCTCCTGGAGCTCGCGCAGGATCGCGGCGAGCTCGGGGGCGTCGACGTCGTCGGCGCTCAGGTCGTCCTCGATCTGCTGGAGGGCGAGCTGGGCGATGCCGAGCGAGGCACGCACCCGGTCCAGGCGCGTGCGGGAACGGCCGGTCATCGGGTGGTCGCCTTAGTGGTGGCGACCACGGCCGCGACCGTTTCCCAGCCGTGGTGCCAGGCGGAGTCAAGGTGGAAGGCGCCGTTCATGCCGAAGTCGGCGAGCTTGTAGAAGCCGCCCTTGCCGGTCTTGGTGGCGATCCGCTCCAGCAAACCCTTGTCCGGGACGCGTCGGTCCGCGGCGTAGTGGGTGCCGAAGGAGATGGCGAGCGCGGCCGCGGCGGCGGCCGGGTGAACCCGGATCCCGAGCGCGCGGGCGCCGACCCCGGCGACGATCGCCTGCGTGGCCGTGTAGGTCAGGCAGTGCTTCAGGCACGCCTTACGGCCATCGGCCGTGCCGTGGGTCGTCTTCTCCTCGGTGACCGGGTCGACGTAGGTGACCGGGTGGTCGTCGGAGGCGCCCTTCACGCGGGCACAGAAATCCGACTGGACCCAAAAATCACCGACGGCGCTGGCCGCGCGGGTCAGTCCGAGCAGGGCGGCGAAGACGGCGGGACGGTGAGCATGCATGCTGGGGTTCTCCTGATCTCGAAGGGTGAGGGAGCGGGCGGCCGGCCTTTGCCGGTGCTGCGGCCGCCCGGATGGGCCCCGTCCCGGCCTGTGTGGCTGGGACGGGGTTCGCGCTATGCGGCCAGCCGGTGGACGACCGGGGCCGGGGACGCCATGTAGGTGTCGGGGCTGGGCTCGTAGCCCTTGTCGCAGGGGTCGCAGACGCCCTGGGTGCGCAGCGGGAGGCAGAAGTAGTACCTCCGGCGGCACTGGGGGCACGTGGACCTCGCGGCCATCGCCCGGTCCAGCGCCTCTTCCTGCGCGAGCGTCGGCACCCGCTTCGGCCGGGCGAGCTCCACGCTGTAGAGCCAGGCCCGGGTGGGATGGATGCACGACTGGTCGGGCCGGTAGGCGCACGCCTTGCAGCGCAGCACCGCGACCGGGCCGTGCCCGCCGGGGCTCAGTCCGCGCTCGCGTAACTGCCGCCGGGTGACCAGGCCCTCGGGACAAGCGCGTCGGTCGAACTCCGGCAGCGTCGCGTCGCTGCGCGGCACCCGTTTCACCTCGCGGCGGCGCTTCTTCCTCGGGCGCGGCATCACCTGCTCCAGGCGCCGGGCAGCCGGTCGGGGCGGTGCGGGTAGCGGGGGCCGGGACGCTGCGGGCGGGGCCGGCCGATCCGGCGGCGCGGGCGGGGGATGAGCACGAGTGATCTCCTCCAGTCGTCGGGTGACAGTGCTACGCCCCGCCGACGTCGTGCTGGTGTCGGCGGGGCGCAGCGGGTGGTGCGTTCGGCCAGGCGGCCTGTCCGGTCCTCGCCCGCCCCCGGCGTGCGGGGGTGGGGCGAGGACCAGGCAGGGCGTCAGGTCAGCGGGCGGTGCGGGCGCTGAACAGGCGGGCGGCCCACGACCGCAGCCGGTCGAAGCGGGTGGGGTGGGTGTGCCGCCAGGCGGTGGGCCACACGCCGTCCTCGGTCGGGAAGGAGCGGGACGCGCCGCACGTGCACGTCCAGACGTACGGCTTGAGGCGGGTGTCGTCCCGGGTCGCGGTGACCTTGGCGGGGCGGCCGTCGTGGCTCCCGTGGAAGGTGCCGACCCAGAACTCGGTCTCTGCCAGCTGCGGCTTCATCGGATTCCCTTCGGTGCTCGGTGCTGGTGCTGGACGGGGCGGAAGGCGGGTCAGCGCTGGAGCCGGTGGACGTTGTCGGGTTCGTCGTCCAGGTCGTCGTGATCGGGCGCGGGCTGCGGCGGGATGTGGAACGCGGGGTAGATGTTGACCTGCGGCGTAGCCGGTTCCGGGTTGTTGATGACCGGGCGCAGGCTCAGGCCGCGCAGGGCGACGATGCTGGCGAGGGCCCACAGCAGGGCGGCGATGCCGGTGGCGACGGTGCGGCTGCCGTCGGGCGTGGCGGACCACACCATGGCGACGCTGGAGAAGCCCCACCCGGCCCAGAGGATGCGCGCGCCGGTGCTGCCGGCGAATCCGCCGATGAGGCCGATGAGCCCGGTGAACTGCCAGAAGGCGTAGACAGCGGTGCCGGGGACGGTGAGGCCGACGCTGTGCTGCCCGATGTAGGAGCGGATCGGGTTGTCGATCACGCCCCACAGGCCGCTGGTGGTGTCGACTCCGGGCGGCTCGATCACCGTGCGGGTGGCGGACAGGCGGTGCAGCACGGCGCTGACGATGTCGCCGGCAGCGTCCAACAGGACGATGACCGCGCAGACCCCGGCGAGGCTGAGCACGGCCTTGATCCAGTTGGCCATCTCATGCCAGCCGAGGCGCCGGGCCTCGAACAACTCCTGCCACCGCTCGTACAGGAAGCCGCCCGGCTCCCAGGACGCGTCCCATGCCTCGCGCAGCCCGGCGAAGCGCTTCGGGCGGGGCACGTCCTCCACATCGGACAGCAGCGGCGGCGGGGGCGTCTGGTCGAACAGGTCGAAGAAGCTCGGACTGTTCGTGTGCTGGCCGTTGATGGGCTTGTCGTTGGACTGCATGGCGGGGCGACTCCCTCGCTCGGGTCGGTGTGGTGGGCGGTGGTGCGCAGGCCGGACGGCCTGGCCCGCACCCGACCGCGAGGGGTTCGGGTGCGAGGCAGGTGGTCCGGAGCTGGGGGTTAGAGGCCGCGGGCGTCGGCGAGGATGGCGGCCTGGTCGAGCATGCGGATCGGGACGCGACCGGTGCCGTGCGCATCGTTGAAGGACGGCACGGAGTCGACGTCGTCGCCGAACTTGCGGCGGATCGCGTCCAGGAGCACGGCGGCCGCGTCGGCTTCCAGGCCGCGGTCGCCGCGGGCCTCGATCCGGATGGCCCCGAGCATGCAGCGGGCGCCGTCCTCGTCGACCAGGGCGCCGGAGCACCAGCCTCCGGTGATCAGGCGGTGGTGGGCGCGCTGCAGGAGGGCCGCGACCGGTGTCGGGTACAGGTCCGGCAGCGGGGCAGGCCCGGTGTCGACGGGGCCGGTGACGACGTCGGAAAGGTCCACGGGCTCGGTGTCGATGTGCGCCGTGTTGACCTCGTAGGCGACGGCCGCTTCGTCCAGGCGCGCGGTCATCTCCGTGTTGATGAGCGTCAGGCGTTCCTCGAGGGACAGCGCCTTGGGCGGGGCGGGTGCTGCGGTGGTCGGGGTGGTCTGGTCTATGGCGGGGTGGGTCTGGGGCATCGGAACTCCCTGGGGCGTCGAAGGCGCGGGCGGGGGTGGCGGCGCCTTCGACGCCGGCGGCCGGGGCGGTGTCAGATGCTGGAGATCCAGCCGGTGACGGTGCTGATCGCGCTCGTGATAGTGGGCGCGGCGCCGGTGGAGGCGAGGAAGAAGCCGAGCAGGGCGCAGGCCAGGGCGTGCGAGATGCGTACGTAGCCGCCCCGGATGAGGACGAAGACGACGATGCCGAGCAGGACGACGGCGGAGACCGATACGGCCACGGGCGGTGGGTCCTTCCAGGTGTGAGCAGGGCCCGGCCGGTGCGGCCGGGCCCTGCGTGGCTTGGGTGCGGGGGTGGGTCAGACGCCGGAGAGGTTCTTGATGGCCTCCAGCGCCTGGCGGGGGGAGGTGACCGCGTCGCGGCGGGCGGGCTTGCTGCCGCCGCGGCGCTTGTCGCCGCCCTTCTTGGGCGCGCCGTCGTCGCCGTCCTCGTCATCGGGCTCGGGGCCGAACTCGCCGGGCCGGGGCGGCTCGGTCCAGTCGAACCACAGGTCGCGCGCCTCAAGCTCGCGGATCTCGTAGTCGGTCAGGGTGGCGACGGTGTCGGGGAAGTAGCCGTCGATGCCGGCCTTGAAGTCCATGAACAGCGTGCGCAGGACTTCAGGCTGCTTGCCTTCGACGATCCAGCCGGCGCCACCGGTGTTGGAGTCGGCGGGCGGCTCCGGCTCGCCGCGCATGATCCGCTCGATCCGGCCCTTCTCTTCGGGGGAGAAGGAGCGGGGGAGAGGGTCGGGGATGTGCTCGGGCGCGATGCCGAGGGCCTTGAACATGTCGGTGACCTTCTTCGGCGCGACCTTCAGCACGACGGGGATGCAGTTGTCGCGCAGGTTCTCGCACAGCAGCTGCGTGAACCCGTCCTGGACGTAGATGGACTGGCCGGCCACCTTCAGGCCGACGCCGTACTTGCGGCCCTTGACCGACACCAGCTCCGCGAGGTCCATGATCTCCGCGCCGTAGTCACCGTGGCGGGCAGCGGAGAGGAACTCATCGAGGTAGGCGGAGAGCATCCGGTAGGGGCAGCCCGGCCGGGTCGGGTCCCACTCGTGAACCTGGCCGTCCTCCCACGGCATCTCGCCGCGGATCTCCATGAGCGCGACCATGGCCCGCAGGAGCCGGATCATGTAGAGCGCGCCGACGCCGTAGCGGGCAGTGTGCTTACCCAGCGCGGCCGTCTTCTCGTCCGGCGCCTCCGTGGCCAGCATGACCACGGCCCCCCACAAGGCATCGGCTGCGACGTGCAGGCCCATCAGCTGGGTCTTGCCGCCACCGGAGGGGGCAACGAAGATCCCGTGCGCGGCTCCCCGGTCGGTGTAGACGCGGTTGCGGGCGGGCTGACCGTTGCCGAGGTAGCCGGTCACCCACCGGCCGTCCTTATCCGGGGTGAGCAGCTCCCTCGTGGCCGGGAAGACCTGCGCGAGCGGCGAGCTGTCCCACAGGGAGACCAGGACCTGGCTGCCGTCGACGGTGACGAACAGCCGGCCTTCGTCGTACTTCGTCTTCAGCGCGGCCGCCAGGGCGTGCTTGTTGACGCGCGGCTCGCCCATCTCGTCGGGGACCTGGGCGATGTAGTGGGTGACCCGGCGAGCATGGTCGCGGACCTCCCTGACGAACTCCGAGCCGGGCACGGGCCCGCCAACTGCGCCGATCCGGTCGGCCCACCACTCGTGGGCGGTGGGGGCCTTGCGGCGCCGCTCCGCGGCATCGGGGGTGACGTGGACTTCCTTCCAGCCCGGCCCGCCTCCGCGACCGTGCTGCCGGGCCACGTCCTCGATCCGCACATCGGTGACGTCGACTTCGAACGCGGCCGCGACGTCCTCCTCCTTGAGGCCGGTGATGGGCCGTCCGGCCTCCGAGGCGCGCAGCAGCAGCGACAGGTCATGTCGCATGCCGGGGTGCGGGGTGGCCTTGATGACGATGGTGCGGCCGGGCAGGCCGCGGTTCTCCCACAGCTGACGGACCTGCCGGGTGAAGTGGTCGGCTCCGTCGTCCAGCTGCACCGGCGAGGGCTCGGGGCTGGGCTGCAGCTGCGGCGCGGGGGCCGGGGCGGCGAGGGCAGGCCGGTGGTGGCGGCGGGTGTGCCGGGAGAACGGCATCACCAGCAGGCCGGCCGCCGCCCACCCGGCGGCGAGCAGGGCGTCCATGCACCACGGGCCCCAGCCGATGGTGTTCTTCGCGGCGACGTCGACGGCGGCCGCGAGCACGAGCGGCGACCAGCGCAGGAACTTGCGTCCCGTGCCGGGCTCGTCGCTCTTGTACGCCAGGACCCAGCCGCCGATGCCGGCGGCGCCCGCCAGCTGCACGACCGTGTTGACGGGGCTGTCGGGGTAGAGGTTCGGGGCCGCGGCGAGGACCGGGGCGGCCAGGGTGTAGAGGGTGCGCTCCAGGGCGACGCTGCGCGGCACGGACACGGGGTTCTCCTTCGAGAGATGGCGATGGGCGGCCCGCCGTCGTTGGCGGGCCGCCCATCAGGGGTTCGGTGGGTCAGAGGTCAGTGGGCGAAGAAGCCCGGCTTGGGGGTGCGCTCCTTGCGGCCGGAGCGGACGGTGTCCAGGCCCTCGTACAGCCGCGCGTGCGTACGCCGCGCGTCATGGGCGAGACCGGACACCTCCTGGGCCGTCTCGTTGAGCTTCTGGACCTCCACGGCCGCGCCGCCCAGGGCGACGGCCACCTGGTTGGTCATCTCGATGAACTTGCGGTCCAGTTCGGCGTTGGCGATCTCGACGGCCAGGCCCTCCGCGCGCTGGGCGTTCATGCGCATCCCGCGCAGCAACGCCTCCAGCTCGTTGTGGGCCATGTCCATTGCCTTGCCGAGCGTCTTGAGCTTGTTCTGGACGGCCTTGTATCGGTTGTCGCCGTCCGTGTGGACAGCAGCGCCGCCAGTTGTGGGCGCGAGGTCGCTCACGGCGAACCCCTTTCCTAGTCGTGGTGGGCGGCGGCGGAGGCGTGGGCCAGGCCCGCGTCGTCCATGGCCTGGATGTCCTCGCCGTAGGTCCGGCCGACCGACATGGCGGCGATCCGGGCGGCCTCCGAGGCGATCTCGCACTCGGTGGCGCACCGTTCGGCGAGCTGCTTCATGCGGGCCGCGGCGTCGGCCAGGTCCGTGATCTGGTCGACGACCTCGGTGGCGATGTTGTGGTCGCTGCCCAGGTCGGCCGCCATGTCCCGCAGGGCGTCGGCGACCTTGCCGAGCGCGATGGCCAGGTCCTGGGCGCGGTCCTTGTCGAGCGCGGCGGCGATCGCGATGTTCACGATCTCCATCAGGTACTCGCCGAAGGTGATGTCGGTCCTGTGCTTGGCCGCCATGCCGGCCTGGCCCGACGCGGTTTTCCTGACCTCCGATGCCACGGGGTCCTCCTGTGCAGTGGGTCGGGTGGTGCCGGGACGCTGGGTGTGGGGCTCAGGGGCCCGGGGGAGGCTGGCCGGCCTGGAGACGGTGGCTCCGAAGGGATCGGCCGCGTCTTCGACGACGACCGCGTCCGGGATGTCCTCCTCAGCCTTTTCGGACTTCGGGGGACGGCTGGACCGGCCGGGACTGTCCACCGTGACGTTGAGGTCTTCGGGCCGAAGCGTCGAGGGTTCCGGCTCGGGCGGGGTGGTGTCCTCGCCGGGCTTGGTGAAGAAGCCCTTGAGCTTCTCCTTGAAGGAGCGGCCGTCGTCACTGTCGTCAGCGCCCGGCGGGTCCTTGACGTCGTCCGTCCCGGTGCCGTCCTTCGGGTCCGTTGCACCGGAGCCGTCAGACGGCTTCTCGCCGCTCTTCTTGCCGTCGTCCGGCTCCTTGGTCGCGGAGCCGTCCTTCGGGCCGTCAGAAGACGACTCAGGGCCGTCCTTGGGCATCTTCTTGGTCGTGGCCTCGGAGTCCTTGGCGTCCTTGTCGCCGGTGGAGTCCTTGGCTTTGCCGTCCTTCGCGGCCTTGTCGGCTGCGCGGCGCTTGTCCCAGCGGCGCTGCGCTTCCTCCGCCACGGCCTCACCAAGGGTGGTGCGGTCGTCGGCGGCCTTGGCGGCCTCCCGCTTCGCCTTCCTCGCGGCCTTCCGCTCGGCTTTCGCCCTGCGGCGCTGCTCCCGTTCCGCCTGCCGGTTGGCGCGGTCCTGGTCGCGGTCCTTGCTGCGGTCGGCGAGGTTGGCGGCCTGGTCGGCACCACGCCGCTGCTGCCGGGCGGCCTGGCGTGCGGCGGCGCGCTCCTGGCGGCCGCGGGCGCGTTCGGTCCGGGGGCTGGAGGCCGGCGAGTTCTGCGACTTGCCGCCGTCGCCCTTCGAGCCGCCCTTGCTGGAACCCGAGTTGCCCGAGCCGTTCTTGCCCGAGCCGCCCGAACTTCCCTTGCCCGCGCCAGGCTTGCCCGCGCCGGAGCCTCCAGAGCCGTTCTGGCGGCCTTTCGGGCCTCCGGGCGACTCATTGCCCTTCGAGGCACCCCCACGGCCGCCAGCGGAGCGATCAGAGCCCTTCCCGGTGCCCTTGGGGGAGTTGCCGCTCCCGGAACCACGACCGGTGCCGCCGGACCCGTTCGTTCCCGAGCCCCGGCCGCCGCCGGTTCCGCCCCGGCCTGAGCCGCCGGAGTTGCCGCCGCCTCCGCGTGAGCCGCCCCCGCCGCCCGCCTTCGAGCGGCCGCCCTTGTCGGCGCCCAGGCCCGAGCTGGAGGACCGCGCCGCGTCGGCCTTGCCGCGCGCCGCCGCCTTGTCGGCCTTCGCCTTCATCTGCGCGGTGTGGAGCTTGGCGTTCTGCTCCATCATCGCGGTTTCCTGGGCGGTGCGGGCTTCCAGAAGCGCGGCCTTGCGCGCTATTTCCGCCTCACGGAACGGCGCTTCGGAGGCGTGCCGTTCCCTCGCCATCTCGATCCGCAGTTCCAGCCAGTCACCGAGCCGATCGGCGAGAGAACGAGGCTGCTCGTATTCGCCTTCCTCATATTCTCCGTCGTCAGGATCCGGCGCACTGGGCATTCCCGTTTCCCTCAAAGCGGTTTCCGGGGAAATAGGGCCGCGAACAGGCGGGAGTTCCATTGTCGTCTCCGCCGGAGACTCCGGGGGAACGACGCCGCCCGAGCCACTGTCGGGCGGTTCGGAATAAAAGATTTCCCCGCCGTCGGGAGCGTCCGGCATGCCGCCGGAATCGCTGCCCCGGGTGGGGAGGTTAATCACGTTGCTGTCGGTGTCGTCGGACACGCGACCCCTCCTCCTGGGCTTGACAGTCGGCACCGGCCTCGCGTACGCGCGTGCGCGGCACGCGCGGCACGCGGCACGCGCGGCACGCGTTGGGATCGCCGAAGGGCCGCCCCCGGGGATCGGGAGCGGCCCTTCGTGCGGGACGCGGGGAGCTAGCCGAAGTGACGGCTGTAGACGTTGTGCAGGGCGAGCGCGACCTCGCGGACGAAGTCCGGGTTTCCCTCGTGATAAGTCTGCGTGCCCCGCATATTCGCGACTCGAAGCCAGTAGTAGAACTGGCCGAGTTCGTTACCGTGCTGAGCGATCAGATCTTGCTTGATTTTCTGCTCGTGTTTCGCACGGTTGAACGCCTTCCGCTCTGCTTTCGTGAGCGGGCGACCTGCGCTCACGCCGACTCCCTGCGGTCCAGGTTGTAAATCGACGTGGGGCCACCATAACCCATATTCGGGCTCTGCGCACCCTGCTGCGCCGAGCTTTCCGGCGCGGCCTGAAGCGGCGGGTTGTTCTTACGCGCCTTGATCTGCGCCTTTTCCTTTCGCTGCTTCTTGACCTCCTTCACCTTTTCGTCGTGGGCGTGGCGCTTGTGGGCGCTCTTTTCCAGTCCCGAACTAATGCTCTTGAGGTTCTTGAGAATGTCGTTCAGGGACTTTTCCACCGGGAAAGAGCGCAGGAAAGCCTGGCCCATCTTGTCGCCCTCCACGCGGGTTCCGCGGCAGTGCACGCGGGTCTCGCGCTGGAGGATCTCCAGCTTGGCCTGCATGTCCAGCACGACCCGGTTGAAATCCGCGAGGTAGTGCGCGTAGGCGGCGGGATTCTGCGCGATCTCGCGCAGCGCCGCGTTCGGGTCGTCGAAGAAGGGCTTGTCTTCGGTGCTCACGGGGTCCTCCGTGGGGGTCGGATCTGCTGTACTCGGGGGGCTGTTGACTGCTTCCGGCAGTCGCAGCGAGGGCCAGCCCGAATCCCGCGGGCTGGCCCTCACTGGTGTGTGCCGGACGGTGGATCAGGGGCGGTAGCCGCCGGCGAGCAGCTCGGCTGCCTCCTGGCGGTACTCGGAGGCGGTGCCAGGGGAGGTGACCGCCAGCTCGTGCTGGATGTCGGCCAGCGGCAGCCGGTCGGCGTCGCCGCCGGCCGCGAGGATCATCCGGGCGACCCGGCGGACCGCCCGCTCGCGCGGCTTGAGCTTCGCGACGTCCTCGGCTTCGACCGCGCGCTGCTCGATTTCGGCAGCGGCCCTCCGCGTTTCGGCGGCGGCCCGCTCGGCTTCGGCGGCTTCCTTCTCAGCGCGCGCGGCATCAGCGAGAGCGACCTTCGCGAGGCGCTCCTCCTCAGCCTTCTTGCGGGCGGCTTCGGCGGTGGCACGCTGCGTTTCGGCAGCAGCCCTCTCCGTTTCGGCAGCACGCCGGTTCGCTTCGGCAGCGGCCTCGCGGGCTTCGGCGATCTTCTGGGTCTCGATCGCCTGAGCCTCCGCCGCGGCGACCCGGTCGGCCTCCGCCGCTTCCTTCCGCTTCTCGGCTGCCTGGCGCTCCAGTTCCGCCGCGCGGAGATCAGCGGCGGCCTTCGCCTCGCGCTCGTCGGCCTCCTTGCGCTCCGCCTCCGCCTCACGGGCTCGGGCTTCGGCGATGACGGCCTGGTCCAGCGCCTCCTGCTCCAGCGCGGCGGCCCGCTCTGCGGCGCTGACCTGGGCGCGGGCGTGGGCGCGGGCCTGGCCGGTCTGGCCGTCGACCTCCGCCTGGACCATCTCCACCTTGCCCTTGGCACGCAGCCGCTCGGCTTCGGACTCCGCCTTGGCGACCTCGCTGCGCGTCTCCGCGTCCAGGCGCCGGCGCTCGGCTTCCTCCGCGCGCTCCTGAGCTGCCTGTTCCTGCTCATCGGGCATCGCCAGGGCCTGGTCGACGGTGTAGCCGTACGGCGCCATCTTCATCGGCAGCAGCTCATCCTCGGACGCCTGGGTGATGTCGCCCTTGTACTTGCGCTTGAGCCACTGCTCGTACGCGATGAGCTGCTGGTCGCGGCGGATCATCTCCGGATAGGAGGTGACGCCCCACAGCCGCATCCGGCGGAAGATCCGGGCGGTTGCGATCGGGGCGAGGATCCACCGCAGCAACGGGATCGAGTCCCGTTCGGCCTGCTCAGGCCGGACAACGCGGTCGATGGCGTCACGGCCCAGCTCCACCACGGTGATGAAGAGGACCGGCACGACGCCGTGGGCGCCGGCGGCGACGTAGTCGATCAGCTTCCAGGCCCCCTCCGGGGCGCCGGACGCGGCGTTGAGGACGACGGTCGCAGCCGTCAGCAGCCACACCGGGTAGCGAATCCAGCTGATGGGGCGCTTGAGCCAGGCCATCAGCAGGTCGACCGCGATCATCACCATGATGCCGACGTCGACGCCGACCGCGAACAGTTGGCCCTTGCCCAGCGAGCCGAAGCGGAGCTCCTTGAACGCGAAGTCCGCGACGTGCTCGAAGGACAGGTACAGGCCGATGCCCGCGAGGGCGAGCGCGGCGATGACGATCGCGCCGGTTGTCCACTTCTGGGTGCCGGTCAGCTTCGCCGGGGAGCGGTCCGTTCCGGTTCCGCTTTCCGTCTCCGAAACGAACTCCGGCGTCTCCGAAACGGTGCCGGGCGTCCGCGAAACCGGCTGAGGTGTTCCCGAAACGGCGGCCGGTGCGCTCGTGTCGGGGTCGGGTTCAGCCGCGGTGCGCGGCCAGTCGGTGATCGTCATGTTGGGGCCTCCGAGGGGGCGTTAAGGGCGTGCGCGAAACGGCGGGGGCCGCTCCCGAAACGCGGGTGCGCGTTCCCGAAGCGGCGGTCGATGTGGGCGGGTGATCACGAAACTGGCACCGGCTCTACCCGCTCCGCGCGCACGAAAAGGCCGGCGGCCCGGGGGGGCGGGCGGCCGGTCTCGCGAAGCGTCGCGAGGCGGGGGCGAAACTCGGTGCGGCTCCCGCCGGGCGGGCGCGAAGCGGTGGCCCGTGGCGGGGTCAGACGAGCGCGCGGCGATCCGGGTCGGTGTCACCGGCGAGGGCGGCGACCTCACGCAGCCGCTCCCGCTGCTCCTCGATCAGCTGCGTTGCCGAAGCGACCAACGGGGTGGCCCGCCCGTAGTGGTCGACGCCGTCCCGGACGATGCGGTACTGCGGGAGCGGGTGGGTGTAGTCGTCAACGTGGTGGATCTTCCAGTCCGACGCGTCGTACCCGAGCTCCCTCGCCACCTTCGTCAGTGACAGCGCTTCGTCCCACCCGGCGACGTCGACCTGGTCGGCGGCGACCTGCGCGAGCTGGAGAGCGACGCTGTCGAAAGCGTCGGCGGCCTCCTTCGCGGCACGCTCCGCGTCCGTGAGGCGCATCAGCTGCGCCCGCCAGTGTCCGTCGCCGGTGCTCCAGAACTGTACGAAGGTGGCGACCAGTTCGTCCCGAGCCGCTGTCCATGCCGACCACAGCGGTGCCGCCTTGTGCAGCAGCGGCGTGGCCTGGCGGCGCAGTCGGGTCTGGGACCAGAGCACGCGGGCGGCGGTGTACTGGTCGCGCAGCTGGTCACGCAGCTCCCAGTTCATCGCCGGGTCGTCGTACGCGGCGGCCGGCATCTCCGGCTGCGACTCGAAACCGGTGAAGGCCCTGAAGCGGAAGGCGATGCTGCCGCCGTCCGGAGCAGGCCGGGCGTCCACGAAGTGCGGGTGGTAGTACCGCGAGGCGTCGGCCGGGGCGGTGACCGCCGGGTTGGCCGGGGTCTCGCGGTGGGGCAGGCCGGTGTCGTCCAGCGGTGTCTTGAGCGGGATGGTGTGCGCCATCGGTCCTCCAGTGGAGTGCAGCAAGCTCGGGATCGTTCCCGGGCGGAGCCATGTGGAAAGGCCGGCGGCCCGGCATGCGGGCGAGCGGCGTGGTGGTGTGCTGCGAGGCGGGAGGGGAGTTGCCCTTGGCTCCCGTGCAGTGGGACTGCTCGCGCTGTCCGGCTCCCCTTCACCGCCCGCACCGGCCGCCGTGGTCAGCGGCCGGTGCGGGCGGCTCAGGCAACCGTCAGTGCGGTCAAGCGGCCTTGCGGTTGCGGGCGGCGCGGCGCTTGATGCGGCGGCGGTCGTCCTCGCTCATGCCGCCCCACACGCCGTGGGCCTCGCCCATCTCCAGCGCCCAGGAGGCGCAGCGCTCCAGCACCGGGCACCTGCGGCACACCGACTTGGCCTCCTCGATCTGCAAGAGCGCTGGGCCGGTGTTGCCGATGGGGAAGAACAGCTCGGGGTCTTCCCGCGTGCAGGCGCCGTCCTCGCGCCAGTTGGTGTTGACCGGCAGGTCGGCGTCGGGGGCGTAGCTGGTGCGTACGATGGACGTGCGATTCATCAGGGCCTCCCAGAAGGTCCAGTGCAGAAGTCAGCCCCGGGGTGGCCGCCCCGGGGCTGTTGCGTGTTGTGGCGGCCGGACGGCCGGAGCGGGCGGGGAGCTCCCGGCGCTCTCCGCCGGCCCCGGCCGGGAACGGCGCGGGGACGACGGGCAGGGCCGGGGATCAGCGCTGCTGCTTCTGGCGTGCGGTGTAGGCGTCCTGGAGGCGGGCGAACCTCTCGTGGATCGGCGCCCCCTCCGCACACGGCGTCTCGCCCTGGCAGGCCGGGCAGCCACCGGTATGCGTGGTGGAGTCCTCGAACGCCTTCATGTAGCGGACGAACAGGTCATCGGTCGGACGGGCACTCACTTCTGGTGCCTCTCCGACCGTTGGTTCTGCTCCCGGTTCTTCTGCGAGAGCGCCTCTCGCTCGGCGTCGGTCAGGCTGGTGATCACGCCGCCACCTCCCAACCAGCCAGCACCGGCGCGGCCATGCGCACGAGGACCAGGGCGACGTCGACGCGAGCGGTGTCCTCGGGCTCGTAGCCCTTGGAGTCGTCCTCGCGCTCGATGTCGTCGATGATCCCGGCCCGCGGCTGCTTCGCGGTCCATGTCATGCTGTGCTGCATCAGGTCCTCCAGTCAGGTCCTGGACAGCCCCGGGGGTCTCAAGTCGCCGGGGCTGTCGTGTTGTTGCGACCGCTCGTACGAGCGGCCACGGCCCCGGCCTCCCCGATTGCTCGGGATGGCCGGGGCCGTGGGCGTTCGGTGCGAGTCAGCAGGCGGGGTGGAGGGTCTCGAGCGGCACGCTGCGGGCCTCGGTCGGCGCGTCACCGGCAGGCACCTGCGAGCGCAGGTCGTCGGCGTCCTTCACCTTCTGGAGCACCGCGGCCCACTCGGACTTCCGCTTCGCAGGTGCCGCCGCGGCGTACTGGCGGTCGAAGCGCCGGCGTTCCCGGGCGAAGAACTCACGGACGGCCTGACGCTTGGGCTCCTGGCGGTACAGCCGGAGGAAGGTGACGGCCAGGCGCTCGCCGTCGTGGCAGGGCAGCGGCTGTCCGTCGCGGCCGGTGGCCTCGCCCTTGCAGGCCGGGCACTGCTGCTGGTGCTTCCGGAACGCCTGCCGGATCTGCTCCGCGCTGAGCGGGGCGGGCTTGATCTGGCTGGCGGCCGGGGCGGGCTTCACCTTGGGCTTCGGCAGCACCTTGGTGGCGCGCCGGGAGGCGGTGGTCGGGACAGCCTCGATCAGCTCCGTATGCCATGCGTCAACCTCGACGTCGATGGCGACCTTGCGGTTGCTGCCGGCCGTGCAGCGGCGCGGTTCAGCGTTCTTGGCGCGGCCGGTGTGGTGGGGCACCAGCTTCGGCGTGCCCAGCATGCCGGTGATCGGAACCCAGGTGGAGCAGTCGGGGCATACCAGGTGCTCCTTGCCGGGGGTGAGGTCGATCTCGTTGACCTTGAGGCCCGAGGCGATGATCGGCGTGAGGTGGTTGACGTTCGAGGTGCGGGTCTTGCGGCGGCGCTTGCGGGCCTTCGGCATCGCGGGCGTCGTGGTCGTCATAGGGGGACTCCTCGTGGTCGGAGGGACGGGGGGCGCGTCGCGGTGCTCTCTCCGCCCGTCAGGCCGCACGGGTCGATACCGGCGTCCTGAAGGACGGACAGCGCATCTGCGCTGCGACGTGCAACGCGGGAGCCACACCAGCCAGGTGACTGGTCCGGGGGATTTGGTGGAGCTATCAACCCCGGCCCTCCCCGTGAGGGGAAGGGGCTTCCTGCGGTCGAGCTGGGCGCGTAACCCCTGCTCAACGGAGCGTTAGGGCTATCGCTATCGACTAGTAGAGACCATGAGGGCGTACCGAGTCAATAGCGATAGCTCTATTCGTGTCGATCGCTTGTGCTCGCCCATCGCTGCCTGATAGAGCTAGCCCTAGAATCAGATCCGAGCAGCACTCCGAAAGGTGGCTCCGATGCCCGTCTCGTACCGCGAGATCGCCGCTGACCTGCGGCAGCAGATCAGCGAGGGGCGGTACCTGCCGGGCGACAAGCTGCCGATGCTGACCGAGCTTCAGGAGCAGTACGGCGCCGGCTACCAGACGGTGCGAAGCGCCATCACTCTTCTGGAGCAGGAGGGCTTGGTCGTCGCGGTGCGGCGCAGAGGGACCATCGTGCGCGAGCGTCCGGAGAAGAGGCGCATCACCCGGTCGCGGCAGGTCTTCCGCGACGAGGTCGGCTACTTCTTCGACCAGACCGCCCAGACTTGGGCGGCGCTGGAAACGCCGACCATCCGCTGGGGCGTGATCCCCGTCGACTTGGCGGGCCTGATGGGTCTCGACACCGGCGCTGAGGTCCTGATCCGCGACCGGGTGATGGGCGATCCCGAGACGAGGAAGCCGAAGCAACTGGCGACCAGCTACCTCCCTGCTGACATCGCCCGCGGCACCCAGCTCGCGGAGGCCGACACCGGTCCCGGCGGCATCTACGACCGCCTGGAGGAGATGGGACACCGTCCGCTCCGTTGGAGCGAAGGCGTCTCGGCTCGCATGCCCTCCCCCGAAGAGGCGGAGGCACTGAACCTTCCGGCCGACGTGGGTGTTCCGCTCCTGCGCGTCGTGCGAGTCACAACAAGCCCCGACGGCAGGGTGGTTGAGCTCAACGACACCAGGATGAGCGCCGAAGAGTTCGAGATCGGCTACTCGATCCGCCGCCATACGAGCGCTCGACTCGCTGATGACGACGGAGAACCTGACGACGACCACTGACCACACCCCCTGACCGGGCTCGACTGCTCAAGTCGGTTCTAGTTGCGGGGGAGACGCGAGTTCCAGATCTGACATGTGGCCGGGTGAACTGGCCACACTGGCCACAGGGATAGGGGCGGGATGGCGCAGAAGGCGAACGAGCTGACCCCTTGGGTGTCGCCGTTGCACAACTGGGGATACCAGCTGCGCGAGCTGCGAAAGACACGCGGCCTGAGCCTGCGGGGTCTGGCCGAGCGAGCCAGGATCGACCACAGCCACCTGGCACGATTCGAGCGCGCAGAGCGGAAGGCTGACCGTGCGCAGGCCGCGTTACTGGACCGCGAGCTGGGCGCGAACGGCATGCTGTTCCGGCTGTGGGAGAGCATCGACGACGACCGTGGCCATGTGGCCAATCCGTCCGCTCATGTGGCCAAGTCCTCTGTGGATCTGGCCCTGGCCGTGCCGGACGAGGCAGCGTCGGACGGTGAAGGGATCTCTGTCCCGTGTCGTCTAGCTGATGGGTCGGTGGTTTGGGTGGCTCTGGATCGGCGTGCGCTGCTGCGCGCGGGGGTGGGGCTGGGAGCCGCTGCGGCGGTCGGTGTCGGTTCGCCGGCGTCTGCGGCTTCGGGCTCGGTACCAGGGCTGGTCCGCAAGGCACGTGCAGCGTCGGCGTACGGCTCGACACCGGTGGAGCATCTGCGCCGCACCCGCCGTGTGCTGATCGACACCGACAACCTGCTCGGGCCACACCGCGCGGTCAGCGCAGTACGCGACCACATCGAGGTCATCCAGGTACTCCGGCGTGAAGCCAAGGGCGTCGACCGGCACGACCTCATGGAGCTGCAGACCCAGTACGGCGAGCTCCTCTCCTGGCTCTACCAGGACCTGGGCAACCCGAAAGCGGCGTCGTATTGGCTGGACCGGGCGATGCAGTGGTCGCAGACGGTCGGCGACGGCGATCTCAGCACGTACGTCATGGCCCGCAAGGCCCAGCTGGCCGGCGACACCGGGGACCTGGTCGACGTGGTCGACCTCGCCGAAGCTGCCCAGCGGATGGCGCGGCCGCGCAGCCGGCTCGCCGCCGTCGCGCGCACGTATGAGGCGTATGGCCACGCTCTGCGCGGTGACGCTGACGAGAGCGCGCGGGCGATCGACGATGTCCGCAACGCCCTCGATGGCGCCGCCGCCGACCCGACGCCGTGGGGCGTTTGGCTGAACGCGTCGTACGTGGAGATCCACCGCGCCCAGGGCCTGGAGGCCCTCGGCAAGCACGACCAGGCCGCGGAGGCGTTCGCCGACGCCATCCGGCTGATGCCTGACGGATACCACCGCGACCGCGGCGTCTACATGGCGCGGCAGGCCGTTGCGCTGGCCGGAGCCCACGCCCCGGAGCAGGCCGCCACCATCGGGATGCACGCGCTCACCGTGGCGGAGGACACCGGCTCCGGCCGCATCACTAACGAGCTCGCCCGCCTCGACAAGGCCCTGATCCCCTGGCAGCGCGAACCGGTCGTGTCCGAGTTCCGCGCCGCCTTCGACTCCACCCTCTTCCACGAGACTGAAACGGAAGCCTGAGCAGATGACTGCCCGCCCGTACGTTCTGCTGTCCGCCGCCATGTCGGTCGACGGCTATCTGGACGACACCAGCCCCGAGCGGCTGCGCCTTTCCAACGCCCCGGACTTCGACCGCGTCGACCAGGTCCGCGCGGAGTCCGACGCCATCCTGATCGGCGCTAACACCATGCGCCGGGACAACCCGCGCCTGCTGGTGAACAGCGAAGAGCGGCGCGCACAGCGTGTGGCTGACGGCAAGCCGGAGTACCCCCTCAAGGTCACGGTCACCAAGTCCGGTGACCTCTCCGCTGACCTCAAGTTCTGGCACTTCGGCGGCGACAAGCTCGTCATCACCGTGGACGAGGCGGTGGAGAAGGTCCGCGCGACGCTCGGAGACCTCGCCGACGTCGTCAGTGTCGGGCCGGACCTCGACTGGGGCCTGGTCCTCGATGAGCTCGGGCGCCGCGGTATCCGCCAGCTGATGGTGGAGGGCGGCGGCACGATCCACACCCAGCTCATGGCGCAGAACCTCGCCGACGAAGTGCACCTCGCCATCGCGCCGCTGCTGGTCGGACAGCCCGAGGCGGCCCGCTTCCTCGGTGCCGCCGACTACCCCGGAGGATCGACCGCCCGGATGAAGGTGCTGGAGGTCCGCGCGATCGACGACGTCGTACTCATCCGCTACGCCCCGAAGGAGCGCGGCTGATGTACGCGCCCGACCGAGACCAGGACCTCCGCTGGATACAGCGTGCGATCGACCTCGCCGCGCTGTGCCCTCCAGCTACGGGGGCCTTCTCGGTCGGCGCGGTCATCGTCGGTGCGGACGGCTCCGAGCTGGCGGCCGGCTACTCCCGCGCGACCGGCCCTCACGAGCACGCGGAGGAGGTCGCACTCGCGCAACTCCCCCAGGACGACCCGCGGCTCACTGAGGCCACGATGTACAGCACGCTGGAGCCCTGCTCGCAGCGCAGCGCCTCCCGTACGCCATGTGCTCAGCGGATCCTTGAGGCCGGCATCCCTCGTGTCGTCATCGCCTGGCGTGAGCCGTCACTGTTCGTCGACGACTGTGTCGGCTACGAGCAGTTGGTAGAGGCGGGGGTCACGGTCGTGGAACTGCCCGAGCTTGCTACGGCCGCTAAGGCCGTCAATTCGCATCTGGGCAGGCTGTCGTGATCCACGTTGCTGCCCTTGCTTCACGGCCTGTTCTTGTGACGTCGGCTCACTTCCCGCGTGGCGGGCAGAATTCTGCGCGCTTCCCGTCTGGCGGGCGCGGCATTCCGGGCACCTCGGACTCTGCGCGAATTCGTCCCGCAAATCTGTCTGGCCGTACGGCTAGGCTGTCCCCAGAAGTGATCCAAAACAACGAGAACCCCAGGGACCGCGCCTGGTCCACTGGGGCTTCTCGAACGGGGCTACGCCTCGTTGGGCGACACACCTGGTTGGGAGGTGCTCGCGGGATGAAGGCTACCCGCCCGCGCGGAACTGCACGCGCTGCTACGCCGTTCCTTCATCGCGATCACACCATCCGGGGCGTGAGCGCGCAGCTTGACGCCATCCTCCAGCTTCAGGGGGTTGGGATGACCTAGCGGCCATCGGCCGCGCGCGCCAAGAAGTGGACTCGCCATCCTCTTCGGCCTCGCGCGGCCCGTCTACCGCCTGGATTCGCCACCCAGAGCGGTTCGCTCAGATATCGGTTCGCTCCCGCTTCTGAGCCGCGGCTTATCAAGCCGCTGATTTCCCACTGGCCCCTTATCAGGGCCATTGCTTCACCGGTCCCTAGCCAGGACCACAAGGGCCCCTTCTGGGTCCAGCTCAACCCGCGGGCCCCCGCCAAGGGGCTTCGCGGTCAGCAACACCGAAGTGCCGCTTCACCGTTTCGAGGCCCGGCCAAGGGCTTCGAAACACCAGTTCGAAAACCGCCGCAACGAAAGGAGCTCGCTACTGGGCCTTCGTACTGAGCCCGCTCCTCACGGAGGGGGCCCACCTGTCCCGCCACACGAGCCATCGAGATCGGCCCCGGCCAAGGGGCCCGTCTGCGTTGATCCATATGGAAGGTCGGTATCGCCATAGTGCACGAGCGTGAGTCGTCTTGTCAGGTCGACCACGACCAGGCCGCAACCCCGCCGGGGGTGATTTCTGCTGGTTGTGGTGTCCCTCCTGGCGGGAATGTGACGTACATCACACCCCTTCACTGTCACACGGATGTCGCCGGTTCGGCGGCCCGCCTGACCTGGGGGGTGTCTCTGTGAGCGCGGCCGCGATGCTGCCGGAGCTCGCCGACGACGCCGTGCTCGACGCGCCGGTCCTTCCCGGGCAGCGGAACGCGCTGCGGTCGGTGCCGGCCTCGGGCGAGTCGGGCGACGGCAACCTGGACGACCCGCTGCGCCTCGGTCGCGCGATGCGGCTGCGGCTGCGCGCTGCGGTCCAGGCGCTGCTGTCGGACCCGTCGATCGCTGGACTGAAGGACGCGGCGAAGCTGGCGGCGGTGGTGCTGTACGCGAAGTCGCGGGCGCCGCAGGGCGAGAAGGACGACCTCCAGACCTCCATCTGGGGCTCGGAGCTCGGTCGGTGGATGGGCGTGAAGGAGTCGACCGTTCACCACAAGGTGCTGCCTGTGCTGCGTGGCTCGGGCGCGCTGCGGACCCGTGTGGTGAGGGACGCGAAGGGGCACCCGACCGGGCTGGACTGCCTGGTCATGCCGCTGTGGAACGCCCACCACGGTGGGGGCGCGGGTCACCCGCTGGCGCTGTCCAAGGCGGAGCTGGCGACGCTGCTGCGCCTCATCGAGGCCCTGTTCGGGCACGGCTGGAGGCCGGAGAACAAGGAGCCGACGCCACCGGGACTGCTGGCCGGCCGCACGGGCAAGGGGGCCGCGACGGACCGGCTCGGGCTGCTGCTGATGGTGCTGAACACCAGGGCGTCGGGCTGGCTGCAGTTGTGCGGCGGCTCGATCAAGAAGAAGGAGGGGCGTGGGGCGGCGACGCTGGCGCGGCTGCTGGGCTGCTCGCCGTCCGGGGCGCGGAAGGTCCTGGCCAGGTTGACGGAGGCCGGTGTCGTGGCCCGGCAGCGCAAGTCCACGACGACGCGGATGAACGGCCGGGGCAAGGTCATGCTGCTGCCGGTCGCCCGCGCGTACGGCCGCACCGTGGCTTCTGTGGAGGCTGTTCAGAGCTCCGAGACCGTGTTTTTGGCGCGTCCTGATGGTGCGTGCGGAGATCATGCTCCCGCTGATGTGGCTGGTGCCCTTGGTACGTCTGGGATCTGCGGTGCTGAGGGTGGTGAAAGTGCGGGAGATCAGGAGCGTCCCGATGGTGCAGAGCTCCACGCAGTCCACGCTTCTGTGGTTACTCCTGTAGTTCCTCCTCAGCTCTCTTGTGGTTTTTCCGGCGAAGGCCGTGGGGGTGAAGGCCGTCGGCCGGAGCGCGTGTGCGTGCGCGAGGACCAGGCCGTCGACGGCGAAACCGCCGCTGCCGGGTCGGCGTCGCCGGTGGCTGAGGGCGGCCCGCTTCGCGGGGAAAAGCCGAAGGAGTCCTCGGTCGATGAGCGGGGTGGGCAGCGTGCTGCCGGGGCTGTGGCCGGTGGTCGGCTGAAGGCCGTGGGTGGTGGAAAGGCGCAGCAGCAGCGGAGGGTGGGCCTTCCGGCTGATCTTGGTCTGCGGGTGGCTCTGGGGCCGGTCTCGGGCCTGTGGGAGCGGCTGTCGGGCTGGCAGCAGGACCAGGTGGAGGCGGCCGCGAGGGCGGAGCTGGCACGCCTGGAGGGTCTGCTGGCGCTGCCGGGTGGCGCGCCTCGGCTGCTGGCCGACCGGCTCACCGACCGGCTGAAGGAGACCGGCGGCGATGCCTTGGTCGACCGGCCGTATCCGTGGCTGATCCGGCGGGGCCTGGTGCAGCGTCAGGCGTGCACGGATCGGCGCTGTGACGACGGGATCCGGCTGGACACCGGCGGGGAGTGCGAGAACTGCGGCAACGTGGTCCACATCCGGCGTGCCCGGCGGGCGAAGATCGCGGCGGAGGTCGACCGGGAGCTGCCTGGCCTGAGTGAGGGCGAGCGGCGCCGGGTCCTCGAGGAGCGGTTGCGCGAGCAGGTGGCCATCGAGGCGGAGGGCCTCGTGCGGCGGCGGGAGCAGGCCCGTGCGGAGCAGGCCCGCCGCGATGCCGCCCGTGCGGCTGCCCGGAAGCGGGCGGAGCGCGAACGTGAGGCTGCGGCCGCCGCCGACGCGGTGCGCCAGGCCCTGCCGTGCGAGGACTGCGGGCAGGACCAGACGGCCGGGCTGTGCGAGACGTGCGACCACCGCCGTCAGACCGAGACCCTGATCGGTGAGGCCGGTCTCCTCGCAGCGGCCTGGTCCGCCGACCTGACCGACCTGGGCAACGTCGCGGCCGTCGTCGCCGAAGTCCGGACGGCCATCGGCAACAGCATCGCCACCGCGTGGCAGGAGTTCCTGCAGATCACCGACGTGGCAGCCCTGGAGGCCAATCCGCAGGCAGCTGAGGACGCGTACGCCTTCGCCGCGTTCCAGACCGCTCAGCAGGCCGTCCAGGAGTACCAGGACAACGCCCTGGCGATGCTGGGCCGGACCGAGGAGGCCGAAGCCGAGGCCCGGCGGGCGTACAAGGCCGAGCAGGGCCGCCCCTGGTTCCAGCACAACCCGAACGGCGCGGACGCCATCGCCGCCGCGACGAAGGCCGCCGACGCGGCCCGGGAGCGCGTCTCCGAGTACCTGCTGACGGCGCGGCTGGAGCAGCTGCGCGAGCAGGCGGCGGCCCGCACCGAGACGGCCGCGCCCGCGCCGTGGACGGACCGGCTCACCAGGCTCGCCGCGCGTTCGCTGGACGGCGGTACGGCCGAGGCGGTGACGGCATGAGCGGCGAGCTGAGCGGGGTCGACCTCGCGCGCCAGGCCCTGGTCGCCGCCCGGGAAGCGGCGAAGAAGGACGGCGGCACCCGGAAGGAGAAGCCGAGGCGGCGTACCGGCACGGTCGTACGCCGCGACGGCCGCGAGCCGCTCGGGCTCGGCACCGCGATCAGCATGATGATGACCGAGCGCGGCATGGTCGCCCCGGCCGCAGGCGGCAGCGTCCTGGCGCAGTTCGACGACATCCTCGCCGCGGCCGCGCCGGAGCTCGCCGGGCACGTCCAGGCCGTGGCGTTCGACGCGGACACCGGCCGCCTGGACGTCGCCCCCGACGCCCCCGCGTACGGCACGAAGCTGCGCTGGAGCGCGCCGAAGCTGGTCGCGGCCGCCAACGAGAAGGTGCGCGGCGCGAACGTCCGCACGCTGCACGTTCTGGCGCCCGCACCCGTGAAGCCCGGCCCCGCCACGGCGGCCGCCGACCCGACTGCGCCGACCGTGCCCGCCGCGCCGGTGCAGCGACGGACCCCGCCGGACGGCTACCGCCGTGCCATCGAGGCGCACCGCCAGGCCGCCCGGCCGTCGAGGGTGGACCCGGCCATCGCGGAAGCGGTGGAGCGGCAGACGGCGGCGATGCGGGAGCTGAGCCGCCGCGCGTTCCCCGAGCCGGACGTGATCCCGGACGATGCGCCGGCCTCGATCGAGGCGACCCGGGCACAGCGCCGCCGCCAGGCCGCGGCCACCGAGGCCGCCGCCCTGCGCCGGGCCCGGCAAGAGCGCGCGGCCCGGGAGTCCGGGACGACGGCCGACGTCCCTCAGTCGACTGCACTGCGCGACACGGCCTGAGCCGCACAGCACCCCCTGTTACTGGTGGTTGTCACGGCGTAGCGTGACGGGTACACGCCTGGTACACCGTGCGCTGCTGTCGCGGGACCGCTGGAAGAGGGGGAGTCGTGCAGGCAGGGACCGTGCTGGACGGCCGCTATCGGCTGATTCAGCCGATCGGTGCGGGCGGCTTCGGTCAGGTCTGGAAGGCGCACGATCCCCGGGTCGACCGCAAGGTGGCGGTCAAGGTCCTCGCCGGCGACGGCGGTGCGGACCACGACCGGCAGGTGGCCCGGTTCGCCCGCGAGGCTGCGGTCGCCGGCGGTCTGTCCCACCCGAACATCGTCACCGTTCACGACTTCGGATCCGCGATGTACGACGGGCGTCTGCACGCCTACCTGGTGATGCAGCTGCTGCCCGGCAAGTCGCTCAGCACGGTCCTCGAGGCCGGGCGGCTCCCGCTGTCGAAGGCCATGTACACGGCGGCCTGCGTCGCCGACGCCCTGGAGGCCGCGCACGAGGCGGGCCTGACCCACCGGGACATCAAACCGTCCAACATCATCGTCCGCTCCAGCGGCGAGGCCACGGTCGTCGACTTCGGCATCACCAGGAGCAGCGACGCCCGGCACGACATCACCACGACCGGCGTCCTGATCGGGACCCCCGCCTACATGGCTCCCGAGGCTCTGTCCGGCACGTTCGACTGCCGCTCCGACATGTACTCCCTGGGCTGCGTGCTCTACGAGATGGTCACCGGACAACGGCCCTTCACCGGCACCTCCTGGCGTCTGGTCAACCAGCACCTCAACGAGCAGCCGGCACCAGTGCGCACCCTGCGCCCGGACGCCCCGGCGGAGTTGGAGCGGCTGGTCAGCCGGCTCATGGCCAAGGACCCTGCCCAGCGGCCAGCCAGCGCAGACGTGTGGGCCACTCTCAAGGAGATCAACGACCGGTACTTCGGATCCACCCCGCCCAGCCGTGGCAAGGACATCGCCCACGACATCGACGTCACCGCGGAGGAGGCCACCGACGGCGCGGTCATCCCGCTGCGGATCACCGCCCACCAACCCTGTCCCGCCTGCGCCAGCAGGACAGACGAGAAGGCGGCGCGGGCCTGCACGACATGCAAGGGGGAGGGCCGGCTCATCCGGGAGCAGCACACCTACAAGGTCCGTATCCCGGCGGGCATCAGTGACGGTCAGAAGATCCGGCTCCGCGAGCTCGGTGGCCCCGGCAAGAACGGCGGCGCGCCCGGGGACATGTACGTCACCGTGCACGTCGTCGACTGATCAGCCGTCGGACTCCGGTGTGCGAAACTCCGGCGCTCCGGTACCGGGCGCTGCCGTGCCGGTCGGGGCGGCCTGGTCGTCGACGGCCCAGAGTGCGCGGGCGAGGAAGTACAGGGCGATCATCCCGGCGTAGATGAAGGCGCCCCAGCCCACGATCAGCACGAAGACGTTCGCGTCGCCGCGCGGGGCGCTGTAGGCGACGCCCTGCCCGGTGGTGAACAGCCACGGGAACCAGGCGGAGCGGACGAAGCCCGGGTCGGCGTAGCGGCCTCCGCCCCGGCGCCACGCCATCAGCGGGACCGAGGCGAAGCCGACGCAGGCCAGGCAGTACATGAAGGCGAAGAAGTCGTTGGCGATGAACTGGTGGCCGTTGGTGATCCCGAGGTAGGCGACCCCGGGCAGGAAGAGCGAGGCCGGCACCCCGAAGCCCAGCACCTCGCCGCGGTCTCGAACCTTCGCCACGCTCTCCCCCTTGCTGCTGTCGACGTCGTCGTGGGCACCGTACCGGCCGCGCCCAACCAGATCCGCCGATCAGCGGGAGCGTCCGGGAGGGCGGGGCCGGCTACTCGCGGCGGGCGAGTTCCTCGGGGGTGGGCACGTGCCGGGTGACGTACGGCTGGCCGCTGAAGTCGACGGTGATCGTGTGCCGCAGCACGTCGTCGTCGGCGTCGTAGAAGACGTGCTCGATCTCCAGGCACACCCGGTCGGTGGAGATCCCGAAGTCGCGGGCCTCCTGCTCCGTCACCTGCCGGGCCCGGCTGCCGGTGACCATCCGCACCGTCCCGGCCGGTGCGCCCGGCGGCGGCTCGATGGCACCCAGCCGCGCCCGCTCCGACCACGTCTGCGCCTCGCTCTGATCCGCCATGGTCGCCACCGTAGCGAGCCGCCCGGCCGACGGGGTGATCTCTCGGTAACTCGGTCCGCCATCTATGAGCCTCACACCGTGTTTCCCCAGGTGAGGGCGTCGCATGCTGAGCCTGTCAGCTGTGAGCCAGGGCCTGCGCCGGTCGTCCACTCCGGGCCGCAAAGTCACTCCGACGGGTTAAAGAAATGGGTTAAAGAAATGGGTTAAAGGCTAGGGTAAATGCTGCTAGAGTGGGGGCACGAGAGGAGATCCACGCATGGCATCCGAGGAAGAGCTGTTCGCGAACATCGACGCACTGCTGGCGGAGGAGCCGCAGCTCCCGCCCCCGGCAGAACGCGCCCGGCTCCGCGAGGCCGCCGGCATCACCCAGGCCCGCCTCGCGGCCGCGCTGAAGACCACGACGCAGACGGTCAAGAACTGGGAGAACGGCCGCTCCGAGCCGAAGTCGCCGCGCCTGGAGGCGTACCAGCGGCTGCTGAAGGGGTGGGCGGCGAAGTACCCCGCCCACGGCACCCCCGCCGCGCCTGTCGCCCCCGTGGCTCCGGCCGCCGCGCCGCAGCCGGTGACGCCGGAGACGTTCACGGGCCCGGCCGCGCCCGAGGCGACGGCCGCCGCGCCGGTGGAGGCTCCCGCCGCCCCGGCCGCTCCGGAGCGCCCCGCCCGTCCGGCGACGTCGCGGCGCCCGGCGGCGAAGAAGGCGGCCAAGCCTGCCGTCGACCCGCGCTTCCCGCACGGTCCGCTCGCCGTGCTGGACGGCGACGGCTCCGCGTACGGCGTCGACGGGATCGTGCTGGACTGCCCGGCGACCACGATCCCGGAGCTGGTGGAGTGGACGCTGCGCGAGTCCGGCCTCGGTGCGCCGAAGCTCAACCGCTACGGCAAGGACTCCGACCCGCTGATCGTGCTCACCGCCGCGGCCGCCGTGAAGCTCGGGCTGCCCGAGCGCCTGGAGGGCCACGAGCAGCGCCGCTCCCTGCGCCTGCCGGAGGACCACCCGGTCGTCAAGCAGGTGACGAAGGCCAAGTGGCAGCTCACGCAGCGCGGGTTCGGCCCGTGGGCGCGGATCTACCGCAAGGCGCAGGGGCGCGAGCGGCAGTGCGTGCAGCTGGCGATCCTGTCGTGGGACGCCCTCGATGAGCGGTCCTGGCCCGGCGTTGCCGAGATGGAGCCGGCCGACATCGCCCGCGTCCTCGGGGTGTACGCCCAGCGGGTCATCACCCCGCGCGGCTCCACGGCCGTCTCGGGCCTGGAGCTGATGACGGCGCTGCGCCCGCCGACAAAGCCGGAGCGCGATGAGGAGACCGGCAACTGGATCTCCGCCTACAACCCGGGGTCGCTCGGGACGGAGCCGATGGACCCGGCGCCGCCGGAGGCCACCGCTGAGCACCCGGTCGTCGTTCAGTCCGGCTGGACGGGCGGGTTCCTCAATGAGGAGGCGTACCAGTGGGTGCGGTCGGTGGACTCGCTCAGCGATGAGGAGTGCATGATGCCCTTCGCGGTCGGCCTGGACCTCAACACCGCGTTCCTCGCCGCCGCGGCCCGCCTGGTCGTCGGCCTCAGCGCTCCGGACCACTTCCACGCCCCGAAGTTCAACCCGAAGATCCCCGGGAGCTGGCTGGTCGACCTGAGCCACATCGAGCTGGACCCGCGCCTGCCCTCGCCGTTCACGCCGGACGGCTCCCGGCCCACGGGCCCGGCCTGGTACCAGACGCACACCGTCGCCTACGCCCAGGAGCTCGGCTACGACGTCCACCCGATCGAGGCGTACCTGCGCCGCGAGACCGGCGCGTACCTGGACCCCTGGCACGACCGGCTCAAGAACGCGTACGTCGACACCCTCGCCGACCTCGGCGTCACCAAGGACCTGGACGACCGCCAGTTCCTTGCCGCGATGGAGCAGCACAAGCAGGTCGACCCGGCCCTGGCCGCCGTCCTCGCGGCCATCAAGGCCACGGTGAAGGGCGGCGTCGGCAAGCTCCGCGAGCGCCCGCAGGGCAAGCACTACAAGGAGGGCGAGCGGTGGCCGGCCCTTCAGCGGCCGACCTGGCGCCCCGACATCCGGGCCGCCGTCATCAGCAAGGCCCGGGTCAACATGCACCGCAAGCTCAACAACATGGCGAAGATGACCGGGCTTTTCCCGCTCGCCGTGCTCTCCGACTGCGTCGTCTACCCCTCGCCGGGCGCGAGCCCGCTGGACTTCCTCCCCTACGCGGCGTCCGGCAAGCCGCAGCCGGGAGGCTTCCGCCTCGGGCCGACGCCGGGCCTGGCGAAGCTGGAGGGCGTCCAGCCGATGCTGTGGGCGGTGGAGCTGATGGAGAAGGGCCTCAACCCGGCCCGCCACATCAAGGGCGGCGACGCCGTCCTGGACGAGGGCGAGTAGAGGCGTGGCCACCGACACCAGCGGCGCACGGTCCCTCGAGGCCGACGCGGAGCGGGAACGAACGCTGGACCGCCTGGAGGCGCGCATGGAGGCCCTGCAGTTCTCCCTGCGCGCCCGCCGGGCCTCGCCGCGGTTCGAACTGTGGCGGCATGACCTGCGCGAGACGCGCGAGACCTGGATCCACCTGGTCGACCCCGACGGCCAGGACCCCACCCCCGAAGGGAGCTGAATCGTGGCCGGAGAGATCGAGAACGCCATCGAGCGGGCCGACCGGGAGTCGTTCACCAAAGAGCCGCCCAAGACCCTCAAGGGCCAGATCGGGTTCCTGATCAAGCAGTTCGGCAGCGCGAAGGCCGTCGCGGCGGAACTCGGGGTCACCGCCGACTCCGTCAACCGCTACCGGCGCGGCGCCCGCAAGCACGCCCGCGCCGACGTCGCCGCGAAGATCGACGACGCCGTACGGCAGCGCTGGCAGCCGCTAGTGCGCAAGCGCCGGCAGAAGCAGGCCGCCACCACGGGCGGGATCACCGTGGAGACCCGGGCCCGGTTCGGCTACACCGCATCCGTCGGCACGACCGACGACGGACGGTTCCGCCGGCTCACCGTGCACCTTCCCCCGGAATACGCCCGCCGCCTCTTCGACGCCCGTGACGCAGGGGCCAGCGACCAGCAGATGCGCGGAATCATCGCCGAAGGGTTCAAGGAGGTCTATTTCCAGGACGGCGGCGGTCGCGCTATGGGACTGTCGGACGTGGCAATCAACGACATCGATTACCTCGATCTGGATTACTGACTAGGAGCGAAAAGCGTGACCACCGAAATTCCGCCTATCGACCGCGCCAAGAGCCCACTGACCGCCGTGGACGAAGAGGCCGTGCGCCTGGCCGACGTCCTGGAGGACCACCCGGGCATCAGTGGCGTCACCGACTCCGGCGTTCAGGGCGACATCGTCTTCACCGCGGCCGGGCGCTCCTGGGTGCTCGACTTCCAGGACGGCCCCGACGGCGAGGTATTCCAGGCCCCGGCCGGCGCCCCGGCCCCGGCCCCGGCCGACGGCCCCGCCGCCGACGTGCTGCGCGACGTCGTCGTCCCCGCGCTCCTGGCCCACCCCGCCTACCGGGCCGCCACCGCCGACGGCGACACCCTCACGGTCCACCTGGACACCGGCCGCCACTACACCCTGGTCCTCAGCCCCGCCGCCTGATCTGGTCGGCACACCACAGGGCGGGCCCCGGCATCGCAACTGCCAGGGCCCGCCCTCGTGCCGCACCTCACCCCCCCCAGGAGGGATCTGCCCATGACCGCATCCACGGCGATCCCGCGCGCGTACCGTGAGGTGACGACCCGCCGGGAGGACCAGATGAGCGCGCAGCCCGACCACGCACCCGTCACGCCGTACGCCCCCGCGCCCGGGGCGCCGGCCGAACTCCTCGCCCAGCTGCGCGCCGACCGGCGCGCGGACACCTGGGTGCCGGCCTTCGAGCGGGAGTGGGCTGCCGCCCTCGAGGAATCGCGGCGCACGTTCTCCCTCGCCGGGCTGTACGAGGTCCTCCAGGAGTGGCAGGGCCGCCTCGCCTCCGCCTCGGCCGTCGACGCGTTCGTCGCCTCCGGCTACGACGACAGCGACTTCATCGACATGGCAGAACTCCGCGGGCGGCGCCAGTGACCGAGCAGCCGTACGCGGTCCGCTTCTCCGCCCCGGCCGCGAAGGTCCTCGACACCCTGCCCGAACACGTCGAAGACATGGTGTGGGACGTCCTGGACGCCGCTTCGGCCGATCCGTGGGGCTTCCGGCAGTGGAACACCGACGACCCCGAGGGCGAGGACGTCCGGCACGCCTCCGTTGGCCAGCTCTCCCTCACCTACTGGGTGAACCGCCCCCTGCGCCGCCTGTCCGTCCTCACCATCACCTGGCTCGGATAGCCACCGGTGGCAACGACCTGACCCCGGCATCGCAACTGCCGGGGTCAGGTCGTCTCGCATCGTAGCCATCTGCGTCCTGCATGGCCTACCACTGCCGTTCCGCCGCTCTACGCCCAAGGCGAGGCGGTGATCTGCATGTTGTTCCTGCCGAGCTGCCATAGGCCGGGTGCTGCCTGATGGAAGGCGGGGAAGCGGTGCAGGAGCCGCCCCAGTCCGTCCATCTGCCGGCGGTGCGGTTCCTGAACCGCGGCGGGGAGCGCGGCGAGGATGTCGGTCCGGGTCATTGGCTCGGGCGCGCGGGCGAGCAGGCGAGCGACCTGCGAGAGCACGTCGTCCCCAGCGGTGCCGCGCTGCGCCTGAGCCCAGTCGCGCCCGTGCACCTCGTGCTGGACGAACGGCTCGCCCAGGATCTTGAAGGCCTCCGTGCCGAACCGGGCAAGCTTCGCGCGAGTGTCGCTGGAGAACCGGCTGCGGTTGAGGTACGCATAGGAGCCGGCGGCGGCAACCGCCACGGTGGCGGCCACCGGGTGGGCTCGGGCCAGCCGTACGGCTCCGGCCAGACCGTATCCGGCTCCCACGATCGTGCTGGTGCTGCCCTGCATGCCCGCCTCCGCCTTGCCGATCCTCCCCAGCACAGCCCGAATCGCTTCCCAGTTCGGGACGGCGACGCCCTGGCGGATCAGGTCACGGTCGGCGGCCAGCAGGACGACGGGGGCGAGTACGCCGGCGAGCTGGAGGATGCCGACGTCGCTGAGGTCCTCGTGGGCGAGCTTGTGGGCGGCCGCCGTCATGGGAAGCCCGTTCACGTCTACGACGTGCAGCAGCGGCACGTACTGCTGCCACCACAGCCGCTCCGCCTGGGCGAGATCGAAGGTGCCGCCCTCACGCGTGCGGTCGGCCAGCACACGGGGGACCTCCGCCCACACGTAGTGCGGGATGAACCCGCGCAGCGTCCCGTGCCGCATCCCGGCGAGGATCGATGACGGCTGGCCGCGCTTCAGGGCGGCGGTGACGTCCGATGTGAGCACCGAGGTGTCGAAGACTCCGAGCCGGAAGCCGCCGCCAGTCAACGGCACGGGATAGGCGCTGCTGTACATGACGGGAGCGTAGGCCTCCAACAGGTCCTTGATGCAGGGGTTTTCCCCAGCGACAGGACTTGGCGGGGCCGGGGATGTCAGTGGGGTGGGCCATCATCGGTGGATGCCGCAGAAGGAGCTCCTCCCGCCGACTTACCGAAGGCGAAGGTGCTCGCCGCACTGCCCGAGCACGCGGAGCAGATGGTCTGGGGCGTCCTGGGCGCCGCGGCTGGTGAGACGGCCGGCTGCGTCCAGCGATGCCTGCAAAGGCTGACGCACCAAATGTCGTGAGGGCGACCCGATTGTCAGACCCCTCTGGCAGGCTTACTGACACGTCGTAACGGCGCTGTTACGAGAGGGGTTTCGCGTTGCCCGCAGACTTCCGTGACTCACGTCGGTCATTCAACTCGAGTGAGCGAGTGGCGCTCTTTCTCGCCTCTGGGGGCAAGTGCGGAGCCTGTGGCTCCCCCCTGTTGCCCGGATGGCACGCCGACCACAAACAGGCGTGGACGCATGGCGGCCCTACCGACGTAGTCAACGGCCAGGCGCTGTGCCCGGCATGCAACCTGAGCAAGGGAGACCGATCCATGGGTTGGACTGGGCCGAGCCTGCGTGGCTGGCAGCGCGAAGCACTGGATGCCTACCTCGGCTCCAACTCGGGCGACTTCTTGACCGTCGCAACGCCCGGAGCCGGCAAGACGACCTTCGCTCTCCGCGTGGCCCACGAACTGCTGACAGCTGGCGTCATCACGCGCGTGATCGTCGTCGTCCCCACCGAGCATCTCAAGGTCCAGTGGGCCGACAACGCACACAAATGCGGCATCGCCCTCGATCCGTCCACGAAGAACGCGGACGGACTCGAGAACCCCTCCGACTACAAGGGCGCTGTCCTGACCTATGCGCAGGTCGCCTCGACTCCGGATCTTCACCGTCTGGGCTGCGGCCAACGGCCGACCTTGGTCATCCTCGACGAGATTCACCACGCCGGTGACGAGAAGGCGTGGGGCGCTGCGGTGCAGACGGCCTTCGGCCCTGCGCGCCGACGGCTGGCGATGTCAGGCACACCGTTCCGCTCGGACAACAACCCCATCCCGTTCGTGCAGTATGGCGAAGACGGAAAGTCCCAGGCCGACTACTCCTACGGGTACGGACGGGCGATCCGCGACGGCGTCTGCCGCCAGGTCGACTTCCACTTCTACGACGGCGAGATGAAGTGGCAGGGCTCAGACCACGTCACGTCCAGCGCGAACCTGTCGGCGGAGCTCCAACGAAGCGATGCATCGGCCGCACTTGAAACTGCTTTGGACCCGGGCACCGGCTGGATGCGCAAGCTGCTCGGGCACGCCGACAACGCCCTCCGACAACTGCGCACCGAAGTCCCCAAGGCTGGGGGTCTGGTCATCGCCTATCGAGGCTCGCAGGCACGGGCGTACGCGCAAATGCTCTTCGAGATCACCGGTGAAAGGCCCACGGTCGTCCTCAGTGAGGACGGCCCTGAAGCGAACGCCGGCATCGAAGCCTTCGCCCAGAGCACCGCTCGCTGGCTGGTGGCAGTGCGCATGGTCTCCGAAGGCGTCGACGTACCGCGTCTCGCCGTGGGCGTCTACGCAACCCAGACCAAGACCGAGATGTTCTTCCGCCAGGCCGTAGGCCGGTTCGTGCGTCGAAAGAAGGACGAAGAACACCCCGCCCTCATCTTCGCCCCGGCGATCGCTCCCCTGCGGGTTTTGGCGGCCCAGGTGGAGAAGGAGATCCAGCACGAGCTCAAGCTGGAGGAAGAGGAGTTCGAGAAGGAGCAGGGAGAGGAGTCAAACGGGCAACAGACCTTCGAGCTGTTTGCCAGGATTCCGATCGCTGCCTCCGAGCCGACGTTCGACCGGGCCATCCATGGTGGTGAGGAGTACACGCCCGAGGAACACGAGTACGCACAGCGCATACTGCAGCAGTACTCCTTCCCCTCCAGCGCCTTGCCCTCCCTGCGTCAGATGGTCAGGGAACAGCTCGGAGTCCCCCAAGCGCGCGTCACCATTGAGACTCCGGCGCCCGCAAAGGACGCCAACGCAGGTACCCCCGCGTTCCGGCTCCGCAAGCTCAAGCGGGACGAGGTGAGCCGCCTCGCACGCCGAATCAGCATCGTGGCGGGTCTTGAGCATGCGGTTGTACAAGGCAGGATCAACGAGGCGATGGGCGTCCGCAAGCGCGCGGATGCCAGTATCAAGCAGCTCGAGACCGGTGCCGCCTTCGCTCACCGGTGGCTGAAGGAGATCACGTGACCGATTCCAGCCCGCTCCGGGCCCGCGGAAGCCTCATCGACGCGCTCTCGTCGACTGTGGACCGGGGCGGGCACGGCCTGAAGCACACCCCGCCCCTTCTGAGTCGTGTGCTGGAAGAAGGGGCCTGGCAGGAGTTCGAGACCGTCCGCGGTGAAGTCGTGCAGCACACGGACTTCGTCGACTTCGTGACGACTCCGCCTCTGAAAGGACTGGGCGCGACAGTCGACCTGGTACGGCGGATGGTCGCTGATGACCCAACCGCCCTCGACCTGCTCGACCGCGCCCTAGGAGGCGAGAAAACCTCTCGCGATCCCGACCCCCACAGCAGTGAAGCAACGCCTCCCAGCGCCAAGCAGGCAGCCGCACTACGGCGCCTACAGAAGGACGCGCCAGAACTCCATGCTCGGGTCCTGGCTGGAGAGCTGAGCGCGCACGCAGCCATGGTCCAGGGAGGCTTCCGGGCTCGCACGATCAGCGTGCCGGTGTCCAAGCCAGAGTCAGCAGCGCGGGCACTCAGAAGGAATCTCAAACCGGAAGAACTCGCACATCTCATCAAGCTGCTCAGCGAAGAGGAACCAGCAGAATGACTCTGTCGCTCTGCTACGCCCCGACCCCGGCATTGCAGTTGCTGGGTCGGGGCGTTTCGCATCGTCGACGGCCGTCCAGCGGTAGTCACCGGGCGGCAACCGGCAGTCATCAGCGGCTGCGGGGCCGTTCGGCACCGAGCTGGACCTCGCGCAGGCACTCACGGCAGTCCGGCAGACCGTCCACGACACGGCCCTCCTGCGTCGACCAGCTGAAGCCGCACAGCGCCTTCGGCCGGGGGCGCCGGGGATCGCCGGAGGCGGCGTGGGAACCGTAGCCCGGCACGTTCCACACGACCGGCGTCCCACCGTCGTACGGGGCGCCCGCGGGCCAGGTGTAGGCGGCCTCGGTCGTGGTGCAGCGCATCCGCAGATCGGGGCCCTCCCAGCGGGCACCCCGCCGGGCCGCGGTCGCCGCGTCGACGGCGTCGGCCAGGCGCTCGAAGGACAGGTCGTAGTCCTTCATGTGGCTCCAGCCGCCCGGCTCCTGCTTCGCGACCAGCGCACGGAACTCCAGCAGCAGCCGCTCAAGGTCGTGCCGCCCGACCCGCAGGGTGTCGGTCGCGTCGTCGTACGCGTCGTCGGGGGTGATCTTCACGGGCATCGCACTTCTCCTTGTCCACGCACGCTGATGGGCCGAGTGTGCCGCGAACGTGCGGCCCGAGAGGCCGTATCCACCCGTTGCCACCCGGGCGGCAACGCGTATCCGCTCGCAGTCGCCACCCGTTGCCGCAGTGCCGGGTAGCGTGCCAGGGACTGATCAGGGCCCGGGGTGGGGAGTGGCGATGCGGTTTGCACGGTTCGATGAGCGCGGCTCGCTGACGACGGTCGAGTTGGGGGCGCTGCGGTCGTTGAACGCGGCGTTGCTGACCGCGCGGTACGAGTTGCAGTCGGCGAGCGCTGTCTGGGACCGGCTCCAGTGCGGCGGTGACGTGGCCGACATGCACGAGGCGAACACGACGTTCCCGTTCTACGGGCAGGCCGTCCAGGAGATCGCGAGCGGCGCGGCCGCGTACGAGCGGCACGTCGCGCTGACCGCCTGGCGGTACACGGCCGCGGCGGTCGTCCTGGGCGTCACCGTCCTGCAGCGCGTCGCGGAGGCGAAGCCGCCCCTGGCGGCCGCGACCGTGGAAGAACTGTGTCAGGAGCCGACCCTGGGACGGCTGCACGAGGCGCTGTCGGTGCCGGTGGCCGATCTCCTGCCCGAGCGCCCGCACCACAGTGCCGTTCCGAACGAGCGCGAGGACACGGCGCGGCGGTGGGCCCGGGTGCGCGACGGCGTGGACCACGCGATGGAGCTCGTAGTGGAGATCGCCGCAGACGAGGAAGCGGCCCACCCCCGAACCAAGGACGAAGCCGCCGGCTGTCTGCTGACCGAGCACTGCCCGCCCCACACCGACCCGGTGTACCACGGCGTCCTGGAGCCGCTGTTCAAGCTGGCGGAGGAAGTCCCGTTCGACATCAGCCGGATCATCAAGAGCAGGTGACCCCCAGCACCGCACCTCAGTCCTGCGGCGCCGCGCCGGGCAGTTCGCCGGCGAACTCCCACCACTGCTCGATGGTCCACACGGCGACGCTGGAGCGGTCGGTGGACATCCGCAGCCATACCTCCTCACCGCCGGGCATGAGTGCCACCTCGAGGTGCGCCTCTTCCCACGTGCCCACCGGGTACATCCACTCGATGCCGTCGGGCCACGTCCGCATCGCCACCGTGCGCACGCTCAGCGCCGCGGCGAAGGCGTCCAGCGCCGCCTTGGGTATCCGCACCTCCGCCGGCTCCCGCTCGATCCCCGCCACCTGGCCCCCTTCACGTCGTGCGGCGGGCCCGCACCCGCCATCGCAGATCAGCGTGACAGACCCGCGCACCGCACGGTGTCACGCTGTGAGGCTGGCAGGCTCACAGGCCGTTTCCCCAGGTAGACGAGGTGAACTGTGAGGCTATGAGGGTGTGAGGCACAGCTCTCGCCGGTGCTCCCGCACACCCTGGTGGAGCCCGCCGGGCCGGAGGACGATGGAGTCGTGGGCGAGCAGCACGAGGACCAGGAGCACGGCGCCGAACCGGCGCGGCCGCCGCTGACCGAGGCCCGCGCCCGAGAGATGACGGCCGGGCTGCGCGAGGCGATGGACGACGTCCGGCGCTCCGTGGCGGTGCTCGCCGCCCGGGTCCGCGACGCGCACGCCGCCCGCGTCTGGGTACCGCTCGGGCACGGCAGCTGGGAGTCGTACTGCGCCGCGGAGTTCGGCATCAGCCGCGCGCAGGCGTACCGGCTGCTCGACGTCGCCCGCTCCCTCACCGCGATCCACGGCGCGGTCACCGCCGGCACCGAGACGTCTCGCACGCGAGACAGCGACCCGCACGGCGCGGCCGCGCTCGACTACGGCCTGTCCCAGCGCGCCCTGATCGCCGTCTCCGCCCGTAGTGGCGACGTCGCGGAGCTGATCACCCGCCGACTCGCCGCGCTCGCTCACAGCGGCCTCCAGGCCCTCGATGAGGCCACAGTGCGCGCGGTAGTCCGCCAGGCCGTCCGTGACATCCGAACCGCGCCGCCCCCGCCGTCCGACGAAACGTCGGCGGACCCGACCATCGCCGCGCTGCGCCGCGTCGTCGACGAACTTGCCGCCAGCACCCACGCGATCGGCGAGCTGATGCTCGAAGTCGCGCCGGCCTACCTCTCCGACACCGAGGCGGCCGACGTCCTCGCCCTGCTCTGTGAGGAGGTCGGGGAGCCCCTCGATCACGGCCTCGCCGCCCGCCGCTACGCGATATCCGGTGACCGCCGCGCCCTGCACGGCACCGTCCTCTGACCGCCGCCGCTCGCGGACACCCGGCTCCTGCTGTGAGTCACACACCCTGTTTTCCCTGGTGGGCGTGGGGTGGTGTGAGGTTGTCAGGTGTGAGGCGAGGGCCTGCGGCAGGGACCTGGTCCTGCTCCTGGTGGTGGCCGTCGGATGGCAGCAGGGCGGTGTCGTGGGTGCAGCGCAGCATTTACATGGGCCCGCGTAGCACAAGGGTGCTGCACGGGTCGGAGGCCTGCCCCGGGATGGTGCAGCGGGTGGCGCCGGTTTGTTCTGCCGCTCCAGAACGATCCGGTGTAGCTAGTGCTACCGGCGTGCTGCTCCGTCCCGGCCGGGAACGACGGCGGCGCCCTCCCGGTCGGGGGGCGCCGTGGTGGTGTGCGAGGAACTCAGGTTCAGCCGGCTAGGCGGAGGGCGGGTCGGGCCTCGGGGGCGGGCGCGTCCTCACCACCGTCAGGGTCGGGGTCGAAGTCGGTGCCGGTGCGGCCGTCGCGTACGCGGGGCGGGCGGATGTCGCCGACGGGGAAGTTGATGGGCCACACGTGGGTGTCCGGGGCCTCGAGGTGGTTGGTCATGTGGGCGAGCGATTCGTAGCCGGCCAGCAGTGGGTGGATGAGCAGCGTGCCCTTGCGCTGGCGCTCGCTAATGATGCCCTTGTCGCGGAGCTGCCCGATTGCGCGGGAGACCGCGGACTGCGACAGGCCCAGGCGCTGGGCGATCTCCTGCTGACGGATGTGGACCAGGCCGCCGGGCTCCTGGCGCGCGGTGAGCACGTCGAAGATGTCGCGGGCGGTCGCCGACAGGCACGCGTTGGGCAGGACCTCGAACAGCTGCGGGTTGTGGAATCCGGCAATCGTGCTGCTCATCGCGAGGTCTCCTTCTTCCCGACCGTCGGAATCTCGATCTGGTGCTCCAGCAGAACCGTCTGCAGCGACACGACCAGCTCCCGGTGATGGTCACTGCCCCACCCATAAGCGTAGAGCGGGTTGAGCCGGTACAGCCCGCGCTTCTCCTTCCAGGTGAAGTTGTGTCGAGTGAGCTCTCCGATGGCCTTGCTGACCTTGGTCTGCGAACAGCAGAAGTGCTCGCCCAGCTTCGCCTGGGTGGTCTTCACCAGGGCCTGCTTGTCGTGGTGCGTGACCATGTAGTCCAGCACGTCCCGGGCCACCGTCGTCAGCCGGAACTTCCACAGGTTCGCCTGGAGCACGTCCGAGACGCTGGAGTGGTTCGTCCCGTAGAAGGCGTAGGGACGCCGCTTGCGGTCGTAGGTGAACGTCCCGCCCTTGGACAGCTCCTTGAACTTGTTGAGCAGGGCCGCGGCGGATTCGAGACCGTTGACGTAGTCCCGCTCCGGCTCGGGGGCAGGAGCCAGTGGCGACGTCCGCGAAGGCGCCGGCGCACTGCTTCTCAAGGGCTGAGCCACTGACTTCCCTCCATGATCACTGAGGCGCATAACATACCTCACGAGTGATGTTATGCGTGAGATCCATTCACTTCCGGCGTGTCCCTAGCCAGGGGAGATCTAGTCGGCTAGGCCGCATACATCTCCGGCCCCGCGACCACGATCTATGCGTGCAGGGGAATAGAACTTTCGCGTTTCCGCAGGTCACAGCTCCGCGCCTATCTGATCTTTAGAGGCTCACCCCCTGCGGCCCCTCGCTGTGCCCCTTCCGCCGCTCAATCCAGCGGCGAGACGGCCACCAGGGCGTGAAGGCCGCGGCTCCATCCGCCAGCTGCTGCGCCTCGGTCCCTGGACGAGGCTGAGGAGGCTTCGCGTGCAGCTCCGTGGGTTCGGTGCGGGCCGTAGGCGGCACCAGCGGAGCTGCGTCTCGGGTGGTACCAGCCGTGACGATCAAAGGCATGGAGGCGTGACTGATGCCGGTGGGGGGTTCCGCCGCCCGGCCTGGCGGCCGTTCGGCTCCGGTACCTCCGCACGCCGAATTGTGGCGCACCCATATCTGAGCTTCCGTTCTGTGGCTGAGCAATTCAAGGCGGCGCAATTCTGGAAAGTGCGGGTCCGTTTTGGAGCGGCCAGCGGTAGCGCAGCCAGGACCCAAACGCTACACAGCGAGTGTCCGTGATGCATCAGCGGCACCGCCTGTTCGCACTCCTGGGTGACGCATCGTCGAAGTCTCTCCCACCGAGGCCGGTTGGCGTGTATGCTGGCGGGGTATTGGTGAACGTGTCAGCGCGGGTTCGAGGGTGGGGGAGGGGTTCGGGTGGAGCGCAGCGGAGCTCGTCACTGCGGTGGGGCCGACCCCCCGTCAGACCAATGGTCCGTCACTTCCGTTGCGGGGATGGTGGCTGAGATTCCCAAGCCCTACACAGGCGCGAGCGTGATGCACTTTCCCTTGCTGCCAGCCTCGGCACCCGCGCTTGCGCGGGTGCTCCCAATTCGCGCTTGCGCGAATTGACCCGCTTTTAGGATTCCGCTTGCGGAATTCAATTCCCGCGCTTGCGCGGGAATTCGCAGCGCGCTTGCGCGCTGCGCG